>JAUWOM010000074.1 GCA_030612085.1 Actinomycetes bacterium | reverse complement strand
TAAGAGTTTTTAATTTTTTTATATTATCTGGTGACCTATATGAGAGACTTTTTGAGACAAGTCATAGAAGAGAGAACTCCAAAAAAAGGTAAAGAAAAAATAGATGAAAAGGTCTATGAAAGTGAAATTAGACCTACTGGTAAAAAGGTTAGAATAGCCTTATATGATTCATTTGCATCTACTCCACAAATTATTGAACTAAAGGAGAATGAAATTAGAGAGTTTATGGATTTGCTTAGTCAAAAGACATATCAATATTCTCATGATCGTGGAGGTAAGATGCCTTATGTAGTTATAAAAGAGATAGTGGAAAATTTAATTCATGCTAATTTTAATGAGGTAGTTGTAAGTATTTATAAAGATGGGAATGTTATAAGAATATCTGATCAGGGGCCGGGAATAACTGATAAGAAAAAGGCTATCCTTCCAGGTTTTACCACGGCTAAAGATGATATGAAAAGGTATATAAGAGGTGTTGGTTCTGGACTTCCTATTGCCAAAGAAAGTATAGAACTATCCGGAGGCAGTATGAATATTGATGACAATCTCTCCTCGGGTACAGTAATAACATTATCTCTCCCAACATATGGATATAAAGAGGTTGGCTCAAAAAAAGGGGGGTTAAAATCATCCCAACAAATTAGCTTGTCCAAAAGGCAAAGTAAAGTACTCTTTCTAATTACTGAATTAAGTAAAGCTGGTCCCTCAAAGGTCGCATCGGAGCTCAATATTAGCCTTTCAACCGCATATAGAGAACTTGTTTTTCTCGAAGACGTTGGGTTTATAAAATCAGATAAAGGGGGGAAAAGATCTCTTACTAAAAGAGGCTTAGAATTTTTAGAAAATTTCTTTTCAACATTTAAGGTATAGGAATGAAAAAACAGGAAGATTTAGTTTGGAATAAGGTATTAGATTTAATAAAAGCTGAGTTAAATATCCCGACTTTTAAAACATGGTTTGAAAACACAAGACCTATTTCTGTGGACAATTCCACTCTCTTGGTTTCCGTTCCCAATCGGTTTGCCAAGGAGTGGTTAGAATCTAGATATCTATCTTTAATAAATAACTCAATAAAAAGAGTTACGAGTGATTCTTGTTCTGTTGAAATTGTTGTAGATAAAAACTCCTTAGTTGATTCCCATTCTAAACCTACTAAAAAAATACCTTTCTTTTCTAAATTTAGTAAACCTAAGATTAAAAAATATGGGGACCTTTATCCAAAATATACCTTTGAAACATTTGTTATAGGAGAGAGTAATAGGTTTGCTCATGCCGCAGCTTTAGCTGTAGCTGAGTCTCCAGCTAAATCATACAATCCACTATTTATTTATGGTGGTGTAGGTCTGGGAAAAACCCATCTGCTTAACGCAATTGGTCATTACATTAGAAATCAGTATCCAAATATCTTAGTTAAGTATGTTACCAGTGAGAAATTCTTAAATGAATTCATAAATTCTATCAGGGATGATAAGTCTAATTTGTTCCAGAAGAAATATAGAAATAATGATGTTTTATTAATTGATGACATTCAATTTTTGGGTGATAAAACGAGGACTCAGATTGAGTTCTTTCACACATTTAACGACCTTTATAACTCTAATAAACAGATAGTAATTTCAAGTGATCGTCCCCCTAAAGATATACCTGAACTGGAAGAAAGACTAAGATCTCGTTTTGAATGGGGTCTAATAACAGATATTCAGCCACCAGAACTTGAAACCAGGATAGCCATCTTAAGAAAGTTTTCAATGAGAGAAGGATATCAGGTTCCTGATGGTGTTATGGAATATATCGCTGACAGAATTAAGTCTAATATAAGGGAGCTCGAGGGAGCCCTTATCAGAGTTGCTGCTTATGCATCTTTAAATAGAATCCAAATTGATGTTAGCCTAAGTGAAGAAGTTTTAAGGGACATCTTTCCGGAAAATTCATCTCACATTATTACAATAAATACAATTCAAAAAGAGGCTTGTAAATATTTCTCCATTCCATTGAAAAGATTTGTTAGTAAGGAAAGAACTAGGGAAATTGCTCTTCCTAGACAAATAGCTATGTATTTATGCAGAGAGCTTACGGATTCCTCTCTTCCAAAGATTGGGAAGAGTTTTGGAAATAGGGATCATACCACGGTTCTGTATGCATTCTCTAAAATTAGTGAACTCTTAAATCGAGACAGAGATATCTATAATCAGATAAAGGAAATAACAAATAGGATAAAAAGGCTATAGTTAATAAGTGTGTTAATAACCCAAGAAGATTCTGTAGAAAAATCTGTATATAAATAAAATTTTTTAAAAAATGTTTAAAAGTTTATTTTATTAACTTTTTTCCTCACAGTTTGTTAACACATTAATGTTCTTTTTTATCACGTACTATTTGCATTTTTAACATATTAACAATTATTATTAATACTACTACTATATTTTATATAAAATAAATAATAGAATTGACTTTAAATCTATAAAATCTATAATTTCCTTATTTAATTATTGAAAATTATCTATAATTAAATGTAAAATAATCTTAATTTTTAAGAATCAATATAAATAGTTTAATTATCAAAGGAAGAAAGGTCTACATTATGAAAGCAAGAATTGAAAAAACTATATTTTTAGAGGGAGTTCAAATAGCAAACAGAGCTATTTCTCAAAGAAGTTTATTACCCATTCTAAGTGGAATACTTGTAGAATCAGACAAAGTTTTAAATCTTTGCGCAACCGATTTAGAGACAACAATAATTACAAAAATTGATGCTAAAGTAGAGAAAAAAGGGAAAACAGTTGTTCCATCAAGATTAATATTCGATATATTAAGAAATCTACCCGAGGCAGCCGTAGATCTAGAATTCATTCCCGATAAGAATAAGGTGGTAATCAAGTGTCAAAACTCGATATTTAATCTAAATACACTACCGGCAAATGATTTTCCTACTCCACCATCGATATTAGAAAAAAATAAATGTAGTCTTAAATTTAGCATCTTTAAAGAAGCTATAAATTCTGTAATAAAAGCTGCTTCAACTGACGAGACCAGACCAATATTAACAGGTGTATTGATAAGTATTGGAAAAGATTTCTTGAAAATGGTGACGACCGACAGTTATCGATTAGCAATTAAGGAAACAAAGATAAAGGGTGGTCCAAAGGAGGAAATAAAAGCACTTGTTCCAGCAAAGGTTTTATCAGAAATAATTAGATTGCCAATAAATGATGATGAGAACATTGAAATAGTGCTGGGAGAAAACCTCATCTCATTTGAAACCAAAGCAGCAAAGGTTATATCAAGATTAATAGCCGGAAATTTTCCAGATTATAAGCAATTATTAACTAAGGATTTCAAAACGGATTTCTTAATAAATACCCAGGAATTTGAAGATATAATAAGGCGTATATCAACACTTGCAAAGGAAGATGCACCAGTAAAATTATCAATCAATAAAAATGGATTACTTGTTTCCGCCAGCACAAGAGAAGTGGGAGATGCTGAGGAGAAAATGAAAATGAAAATAACAAAACCACCCATAGATATTGCTTTTAACCCCAAATTTTTATTGGATGGAATTTCAGTAATTGACGAGGACGAAAGTCAATTATGTCTTGTAGATTCACTAAAACCTGGTATCATAAAACCCAAAGAAAGGGATGATTATCTATATCTAATAATGCCGGTCAGGATCACATAAACCAATTTAGTTGTCTACTTTTAAACTTAAGATTTATAGAATGTTTTTACTTTTAATTTTTAACTCAATAGTTGAGAAGTTCACTTGCGATAGTTAGGAATAGTTAGCTTCCGTTTGACTATCAAAGCTAAAGATGATAAAATCTCAATAATTTTTATTAGCGAAAGGAGGTAGGAAGTGCAAGGATATTGTGTAAAGTGCAGAGAAAAAAAAGAAATGAGTAATGAAGAGAGAGTAACTATGAAAAATGGAAGACCAGCAGTAAAAGGAACATGCCCATCTTGTGGAACAAAGATGTTCAGAATTGTTAAAAAGTAGAATAACGAAATAGAAACTTATAAAAAATAAAATAATAGAAAAAAATCCCAGAGAGATCTGGGATTTTTTATTTACCCAAAAATGCTGTTAAGCTCCTATATTTATATATAGGGATATAAGGCAATTGACCAAATTATATATATCAAAATGTCAAATTTCTACAGTATGTAAATGTTAAATTTAATCATCTGTCATTGCGAGGAGCATTAGTAGATTCTTCGTTACACTCAGAACAGGCTGCGCAATCTCTATTAGAAACAGACTGTGTGATCTCATTTTAATTAGATTTAACAACATATCTTATTTGAGATTGCCACGCCACCTTCGATGGCTCGCAATGACAAAAATATATTTTGATAATGTGTCATTGCGAGGAGCATTAGTAGATTCTTCGTTACAATCGGAATAGACTATGCAATCTCAATTAATATAAATTTAAACTCAGTGTCATTGCGAAGTACAAAGTCCTGAAGCAATCTCATTAATAAAATATTTTTTTAAAATAATATTAAATAAAGTATGATAATTTAACATTTTGTTTCAGTGATTATTTATAATATTTTGTTATTGTAGTAAAATATTTGGGATTCTTATTGACATGACAAATTAATATAATATAATAAATTTTCATAATATTAAAAATAAGTGTAATATTTAAAATATTAGAGTTAAAAAACATTTTTTTGTTATAGAGGACCGTCAAGAAAACCTCTATACTTGCAGCAGGGATGAATTTACTAAATATTTTTTGAAAAAGAATTGAAAATTAAAAAATATTAAAATTAATAATTTTATGAGGAGTGAAAATGATAATGGAAGGGAACATAAAACAATCAAACAACCTAATCATTAATAACAAATTAGGTAAAAATAAAAAAATAAAAGCTATTATATTACTCTTGACCCTCCTTATAGTCAACGGGGTAATAGGGGTAACAAATATAGGATGTGCTCCACTTTTTGGGACTAAAGAAAGCCAAGAAGAAACTGTGGTAGTTGAAAGGGGAGACATTGGCGAAACAATTTCGATTATAGGGAAAGTTGTACCAGAAAATGAAATGGAAGTCAGTGTTAAGAGTTTGGGAACTGTTGAATCAATTAATGTAGAGTTAGAAAGCAAAGTAAAAAAGGGAGATGTTATAGCTACACTTAAAAATGAAGATTTAAAAATAACCTTAGAGAATGCTGAAACTGACTTAGAAAATGTAAAACAAAAGGTTGCTCAGGAAATAAAAATGGCCCAAGATGCGGTAAACCAAGCAGATCAAGTAAGTCACAATACCTGGATACTAAAACAGAAGAAAAGTCAGCTATATGATCAGCAGAAACCACCCGCAGGTTCAACTGGTGAAGAAAGAATTACAGATAAATATCAAGATTCTGTGAATAAACAATCGGATGAAATGACATTAGAACAGGCTCATGATGCATACTGGAATGCAGTTAATAATTTAAATACTATAAAAATAAATTCAAAAATAGAGATAGATAATCTCAAAAGAGCTGTATCAGAAGCAGAAAGAAAATTAGATGATTTAATCTTAACATCTCCTATAGATGGGATAGTAACATATATAGATATAAAGGTAGGACAAGAAATAGAGGCTCAAACAACAACTCAAGTAAAAATAACGGATCTATCAAAA
>JAUWOM010000046.1 GCA_030612085.1 Actinomycetes bacterium | reverse complement strand
CAACCTGGCAAAATACAGTAATGGAAGCAATAGCTTTTTTAGCTAGTATTGCGTTTATCACTGTCAGCATAAAAAAGCAGTCGCAAACTTTCCTCTATAGTGGAGCAGCTTTCCTTCTGTTCTGGATTACTTATATAAACTTTGAGCATTTCGCTGATAGAATCGGGATGCCTGTCACTCTTCTAATCATAGGAGCATTACTTATCGGGTTAGGTCTTGGAACTGAGCGCTTAAGCAGACTTATAAGGGCCTCAAAATGAGATAATGCTCAACGCTCATAATTACTTTTCTTTTTTAACTAATTCTAAATTCAAATATTATAGTGGTTAGTTTTAGAATGACTCTATTTCGTAATTATCTACTGATAATATCTTTCAACCACTTAAGAATCCCTTTATCCAGGTTAGTGAATTTTTTAATATATTTATAAATTCTTTTAATTTTGTGGTTAAAAAATCCAGGTTAATATCACTTAATTTTGAAATCAAATTATCCAATCCAACAAAATAGTGAAGAATGAATAGCACAACAGCTATAATAATTAAAACCTTTAGTATATTGGATACTTTCATAATCAATCTTTTTAATATAATAAATATTACTTATAAATATGCTATTAATGATATTAAATATTTATTACTTAAAATTTTATAAAGTAAAAGTAAGTATAATTTAAAAGTCTCAATCCTTGTCTGTTTAGTGTAATTATTTTATTGAAGAAGAATAATTTTGTTGTGCGAAGAAGGTGAAACATCTGTCTCAATCTCCATTTACCAATGTAAATGATTTCTATTAATTTGTATATTTTTCCTTTACTTTAACATTTTTTCTATTCTAAAAAGAAGTGAGGAGCTATTTATAAATTTATTAATCGATTTGGAAATTTTGTATCTCAAATTTTTGGAAGGTTAATTCCTTTTAATGCTTGTTCAGCTATTTCTTTTTGTGAATCAAGCTGCTTCTTAAGACAAGAAGAAATAGCTCTAATTACTGCCTTTTCAATTTCTTCTTTTCCTTTATTATAAAGTTCTTTTGACATTATAAAACTTTTAACTTCACCAGTTCCACTTATTGACAACTTAGCTCCATTTACTTCACTTTCTATAACAGTTTTAGATATTTCCTTCTGTAATTTCTTTAAATCCTTTGCTTGTTTCATTAATTTTTTTATATCCATTTTTACTCCTTACTCTTATATCTTTTATTATACCGACTTATATCTGATTATTTAATTCTGTTATTTTGAACAGCTCCTGGTCGTCATTGCAAGGAGCTAGATTCCGGTTGTCGTTGCGAGCCAGGTCCTGATTGTCATTGCGAGCCAGGTCCTTCGTTTTCGCTCAGGATAAACTGCGCAATCTATCTCGGAACAAACTGCGCAATCTCATTTTAATTAAATTTAATATTATATCTTATTTGAGATTGTCACACCACCCTTCCCCTTTGTTATACTCAAGGGTTGAGGGCAGGCTCCTCAGTGACTCGCAATGTCAAAAATGTATGTTGATAATGTGTCATTGCGAGGATTGTAAGTAGATTCTTCACTACGCTCAGAACAAGCTGTGCAATCTCATTACACAAAAGGTAGGAGGTGTTGGAGAATCTTCACAGATTTTATCCAGGTAGAGATTGCCACGCCACCTTCGGTGGCTCGCAATGACAAATTAAATATCTCTCAGAGCCTACCCTTGAACGAAGTGAAGGGATAAACTCCTGTGGTGTGGAAATCTCCCCTTATATTATACTGACTTATGTCTGATTATTTAATTTTTTATAAGAGAATAATATGATGGTGAGTTCTAGTTTTTAAGTTTCTAAATATTCCAGAGATTCTTAAAATGTTTCAAATATTATTTCAGAAAGGAAACTAAGCACTATGAAAAGGGTTAAATGGAGGGATTATAAAGAAAAAAGATCTAATCTTGTTAAGGTTAGAGTTGGTCGCAGTTTTAAAAGATCTCAACCAGTAATCAAATTAACTGTATCTGAAATACGATATTTGATATTTCCTTTTGCATACACAGGTAAACCATCTATATTAACCATATATGGCTTTGAATTATCTGGGATTATTTTTAAATTTTTAAGTTTAAAAGATTCAGTCCCCAGCTTCTTTGAGTAGTTAAAAATATCACCTTTCCCGATATGTATGAGTTGTTTAACAGAAGTAA
The DNA here is from genome assembly GCA_030612085.1 of Actinomycetes bacterium. Lineage (GTDB taxonomy): Bacteria > Actinomycetota > Humimicrobiia > JAHJRV01 > JAHJRV01 > JAHJRV01. The sequence continues at coordinate 5,984 of JAUWOM010000046.1, read as the reverse complement.
AAAGACCAAGATCACGCATTGTAACAGTTATGAAATATCCACTTTTTAATGGAATCCCTTTTGCTAAAGAAAAATCCTTTCCAAGATCACCATTTAAAATAATAATACTGCTATATTTCTGAGGAGGTATTAATAAGTCATCTGACACAAGGCTAAACTTAAATTTTCTCTGAAGAATAATATCGATATAATGTTTCATTAGGGATAGGATAACTGTTACTATGAAAGGACCACGATCGCCAAATAGTGTTCCTAAAATTCCTTTATAATATTTGCTATACCATCTTTCAGAGAAATAAGGTACGTCTCCAAAAACCCCGACACCTCCAAAACCAATAAAGTGTCTCTTCCATGGTTTATCATCTATACCTGTTCCCTCAACCTCTATCACATCAGCTTGAATTATTTTATCTTCCTTTATACTCTGTGAGATGATACCCACTGCTTGTGAAAGTTGATCCGATATCTTTAAAACCTTACCAAGCAAATCTGCTGAACCTTTGCGAAGAAAAGCAAGACGTAAATCCTTCGGTAAACCAGCTGCATAGCAACCTTCAAGTACACTATTGAAAGTACCAGAGCCTCCTGCTGAAATAATGATTTGACTTCCTTCCTCAACGGCTTTACTTGTTTTCTCTCGCGCTTTTGCGTGGCTATCGACAATATGAACATTGATAGGACCAGAATAGCATTTTCTAAATTCTGGCTCTATGTTGTTTATCTTCTTCCAGTCAAGAATGGATCCAGATATTGTTGTTACAATTATGTCTATTCTCTTTTCCATATCAATACCTTTCATTCTTTAGAGACCGTGTATGCTTAATGATCATTGCTACAGTATCTTCTACTGATAGTTCATCTGCTTGTATTTTAATAACCTTGCTGCCAAATTTAGCACTTATAATATTACAGACTGTTATATATGTCTTCTGTAAATTATCTAAAAAACTCTTTGTTTCATGAAGTTGTAGTTCTTTCCCTCTTTTTAGTATACGTGCTATTGCATTCTCTGGCTTAATATTTAAAAAGACAATAATATCCGGTATTGAAAATTTAGCAAGCTTAAATCTATTTACTAAAAATATCCCTGGTATATGTCTAATATAAAAGCCTATTTCAGATAATGGTATTTTCTTCTTCTGGCACAAATAATTAATGCATTTTATGCATTGGGCTGATTCAAAATGCTGAGGATAATAAAAACTACCACCCCAACCAAGTACATTTATTAATGGTGAGCCATCAGTTAGTATGAATTCTGGCTTATATCTATTCATTATTATCTGCTGGATCTTTACTCTACATAATAATTCTGCAAATTTTGTAATTTGATATAATGTTTTGTTTTTGTATTTCTTAGATATATCTCCGAGAAACTTTTTTGTAGCTGTCCAAGGAATATCATCTTTTTCATAAAGGATTTTATTCTCATCACTTAGTAATATTTCATCCCCAATACCGGCAACAAACTTCTCTTTACTAAATTTCTTTAGAGTCTCGTTAAAGCAAGTGCTTTTTCCACTACCATCAATACCAATAATTGCTATATAAATACTCATTATAGGAATAATTATACTTTAAATAAAAGGTTAACTCTTTGATTTCTATGAATTTGTTTAAATTAGTTTTAACTTTGGCTTATTATTTATACAATATATAAATTTTAATTGGTTTTATATAATTTCTTATTATTTCAATCCCTTTTTATTCAGGTCAATTATTTCTACCCGAAGCCAAAAAACTAACTGATGAAATATCAGATCTGTTTTAATGCCTTTTTATTTAGGTTAATTATTTATACGAAAATTGGCAAATGACATAAATAATCGACTATTATATTTTAAAAATTAAAGTAACAAAATCTAATTAAAATTATCATCTTATTTATTGTAATTCATCGATAAAAATTTATTTCCCAAAATTACTTTTCCAAATTTGTATCCATTGAAATAAGTAAGAGCATTTAATTTTTATTCTTTTTTTGACTTCTCATTTTTATATCACCTTGTGCACCTTCTCAATATTTCTCCATAGCACAAAAACTAGCACAAGATAAACCAAATAACTCAGAACCTCTATCAATGAAGGATCTCCATTATAACCAAATAAGCCATTTAGAATACTACCAATATATCCTTTTTCATGCAGTATTGTATAACTACCATCAGGATTTATTGGTGGATTAATATCCCAGATATGCTCTACTATAGTAGGAATTATTTTTGTTTCTTGAAATTCATGAACTGCATGAGCCACCAATCCGGCAGCGAAGAGGATTAAAAGAATACTGGTGATGTTAAAGAACATCTTTATATTAATTTTTATTGAACTTACAAATATTGCATATCCTATGAAAATCGCAGTTATAATTCCAGCTAATGCTCCAATCAAGGTGTTATTTGTTGAAATAAAACTTACTGTTCCCAGGAAAATAACCGTTTCTATACCTTCCCTTAAAACAGCTATGAAAACTAATGAAAATAAGCCAAATTTATGTGCTTCGCTAAGTTCTGTAGCCACCTTGTGTTCTAATTCACTGGATACATGTTTCTGCTTCATCATCCATAATATCATTGTTGTTAAAAGTGATGCACCGATCAGCATTGTAATTCCTTCAAAAATCTTTTCTGTTCTACCAGTAAACCCTCCAGCTATATGAGTGAATAACAAAGCACCAATAATACTTGTAATTATTCCAGAAACAACACCCATATAGATGATATTGTTATATTTTGTTTGCTTTGTTTTTACAAGGTAGCTCAAAATAATTCCAACTATTAAAGCTGCTTCTAATGTTTCCCTAATTGCTATTATAAAACTTGATATCATCTTATTACTTAGTTATATTTAACTTTTTTAGTTATGCTTATAATATATCAGAATTTAATTAGATAAATATCAAAACCTAAAAATTAGAGAGTTTTAAGAATGTTTAATTTTTACTGCAACGCAACAATTAAACAAAGACCATAAAAATTGGTCTTCAATAAAATTTGTTATTCTTTGAATATCATCAATATCAATTTTTGGTACATTTAAATCAACATCAACATCTAAAACTACTGTGATAAGTTCTTTTCATTATATATCCCTTTCTTGGAGACCTCTTTTCTTATTATTTCTATCTTTGGTTTACCACTGCTGCAACTCTCAACATGTATGGTGTCTAAATCAAATTTTTTAGATAAATTAATTAATTTATCTAAGCCTTTCTCTTTGGTATCACAGATAAGTGGCATTAGCAGTAGCATACAGGTGAATGAGAAAGAACACTTACATCAAGGGTTAAGAATGTCAATGAATTCAAGGATTCTATCTTAGACTCATATTCACATAGCTATGCTCTATTCACTGTATTAGTTTTCTCATACCACCACAACCCCTATCCACGATTTGAAGTTCACATTCACCAACATAACAGGCATTTTCATGAGATAAGCCATATTTACCAGGGTCAACCCCTTTATTTTTAAGTTCCTGGATGATATAGTAATTGCTGTAAACTAAACGTAGCCACTGCAACACCGATTCTTTTACCTGCTCAGTATTATAGTCCTTTTCTGCTATGAGATATCTCGCCAATCCCCACACAGCTTTAGCAAGGTTACAAGGACAGCAACAAGTTGCCATAGAGTTATCATCGCAACATGGTGCCTTAAGAGGCTGTAGTGCATCTTGCATTATACTATTTTGTACAGATGTCAGCGTAATTGAGTTATAGTGTTCTATAAATTTTTGTGTGTTGTTAATAGATAGTGGAATCCCATAAGCAGTCGAATCGCCCTCCTTGGGAATAATTTCAGCTTCTATTTGCTCTGGTGTTACTAAACTTGTCTTTTGACATTGGGAAAGTATCCCACTTGTTCCTATGATAAGACTGATTATAAATAGTGATATAGCTATATTCAGATTTCTCTTCTTTTGTGTTTTCCTAAAAGCAAGTTTCTGGTTATTTTTGCTTTTTAGTTGTTTTACCCTTGACATTATAAATTTCCTTTCTTTATATTTTCTCTATCACAACAATATTAAAAGTGTTAACCTTACTCGTTGGTAACACATATGATATTAATTCAAATATTTTAAGTCTACTTTTTATTCAAATCAAGTATTTCTACCTAAAATCTTTTCTTATTTAAGATATATGTTGATTTTTAAAAAGCAAACTTATTGAGACTTTTGTTACCTATTACCAAATTAAATAAATATGATACAATTATAATATTTTTGAATTAACATATAAATTACTTAGAGAAGAACTAAAAAATATTACTGAAATATGAAAAATTTAAAACTTAAAAAAGAGTGGTTGATTTTTAAAATTTTGAAAAATATTGAGTTTTAGAATGAGAAAAATATTACCATTACTATCAATAATTTTAGTAATAATTGTAATATTACTTTTACTTACAAGTTGTAAACCACAATTACCAGAAGGAGATGGGGGTCAAGATAGTGAAAGTAAAACTAAGTATGCCAATGATTTTACTCTACTGGACCTAAATAATAATAAAGTATCACTATCAGATTTTCAGGGTAAAACTGTGGTACTTAATTTCTGGGCTACCTGGTGCCCACCCTGTAGATTTGAGATACCTGATTTTATTGAGGTTAACAATTTGTATAAGGATAAAAATATTCAATTTATTGGAATATCAGTAGATACTAATATTAAAGCTTTGGAAGAGTTTGTTGAAGATTTTAATATAAATTATCCCATATTAATTGAGGGTACCTTAGATAATATTAGTCCAGTATGGGGAATAAGAAACATACCCACCACTTTTATTTTAAATGAAATTAGTGAAGTGATGTTCAAAAATGTAGGAATGATGACAAAAGATCAACTTATAAAAGCTTTAGAAGAGGTTCCTTAGATGTTAGAAGTTAGTTTACTTTCTGCCTTTGTTGCTGGAGTATTGGCATTTTTTTCGCCCTGTATTTTACCCCTTATTCCTGTTTATATAGGGTTAATGTCCAGTGAAACTATTTATAAGAGTGAAAAAATAAAAATTTCAGAAAGGTTGTATTTACTTTTAAACAGCATATTCTTTGTGATTGGTTTTTCAATAATTTTTATAATCATAGGCTCTACTGCTACTATTTTTGGTCAGGCACTAAATAACTATTCGGGTATTATTGGAAGAGTTGGTGGGGCATTATTAATAATTTTTGGTCTTCATTATATGGGACTTTTTAAAATTAGATTTTTAAATGTGGAAAAAAGATTTAATATGCCTGCTGCAGCAAAACGGGGTTATTTGAGATCATTTTTAATAGGAATTACTTTTTCTTTTGGATGGGTACCCTGTGTAGGATTAATATTATCTGGAATATTACTTTTAGCAAGCAGGATGGAAACATTATTTGAAGGGATGTTACTTTTAAGTGTTTTCTCTCTGGGACTCGGACTACCCTTTATTCTTTCCGCTATTTTTATAAGCTCTTTTTCTTATTTTTTTAAAAAAATAAATAAACGCTTAGATATTATTATAATTATTTCTAGTATTTTTTTAATAGTTTTAGGTATTATCTTTGTTACTGATTCTATGCTAAAGATAGTGGGGTATCTGTCAAAATATATTCCTATTATAGATAAGATAGGTTTGTAATATTTAGATAAAATAACGATAGATATCATTTCATATTTTTATATAAATATGAAAGTATAAGATTATGGTTTTTAACCCAATTGTATTTGTTTGTTTCATAAGGCATTTTAACTTGATAGACCATATTTTCCTAAACCCTATTTTCCATTAATGAAGAAATTTTTATTTTAAAAAATTGGAAGGTTAATTCCTCCCTACATTTGTTTAGCTTTCTCTTTTTGTAATTTCTTTAAATCCTTTACTTGTTTCATTAATTTCTTTATATCCATTTTTACTCCTTACTCTTATATCTTTTATTATACCGACTTATATCTGATTATTTAATTCAAATAGTTTTCTAATTTGTTTCATTTTTGAAATGACATCCACTTCAAA
>JAUWOM010000095.1 GCA_030612085.1 Actinomycetes bacterium | reverse complement strand
TTTTAACTCACCAAATACATGTGGGTGTCTTCTAATAAGTTTGTGAGCCAGTAGATTTATTATTTCATTCATATTAAATTTTCCTTCTTCCCTTGCCATTTGAGCATGAAAAATAATCTGAAGTAATATATCACCAAGTTCTTCTTTAAAACTCTCACTATCATCTCTTTCAATAGCTTCTACTGCTTCATATGCTTCTTCAATAAGATTTCTCTTTATAGACTTCGAAGTCTGCTCCCTGTCCCACATGCAACCATCTGGCCCCCTTAAATGTGCCATTATATCTAATAAATCTTTAAATGTATATTTTTTATCCTTCTTTAATCTCATTTTCCTAAATTATACTATTAATAAAAATCGTTTTAGTTACTAAAATTTTCTTTTAACAATAAATAAATTATAAAACTTTATTATGGACTGAACCCCTATCACTAGACATATTGTATACTAAAATTAATTATTTGTACTATCCAAGCTTAGTGTTTAAAGTTTACACCTCCAAGCATGAAATTTATTATTTGTTTTTATAACATATATTTTAAATCAATTATCTTTTTTAACAATTCCTGCAGAATTTTTATTTTTGGAAAGGTATTTTCTCCTTTTACCTTTAAAGATTTAGAAGAGGTAGAAAATCTTGCTTGTGTAAATTTCTTCATCAAGTCATTTTGCTGATATGTGTTTAATTTAACAGGAAAAAATATGATGTCATATTTACCAATTAAAATTGCTTTAATAATTCCAGCTTTTCTCATAAGAATCTTTAATTTAGCAATTTCTATAAGATTTTTTAAAGGTTTTGGTACTAAACCATATCTATCAGTAAAATTATCAATCAAGTCGCTTATTTCATCTATTGTATTAGCAGATTTTATTTCCCTATATACCTCTATTCTTAGAGAATCAGCGCTTATGTAATCCTTAGGTATGAATGCTGAAACAGGAATTTCTATTGTTATTTCAGGAATTTTTTCCTTCTTCTCCCCTTTCATCTCTTCAATAGCTTCTCTAATAAGCTGACAGTAGAACTCAAATCCAACAGAAAACATATGTCCATGTTGTTTTGGTCCTAATATCTCACCTGCTCCTCTTATCTCCAAATCTCTCATAGCTAAATTAAATCCTGAACCAAGTTGAGAAAATTCTCTTAGTGCGTGCAATCTTTTATAAGCTTCTGAAGTTAATAATCTCTTATCATTGTAATAAAAGTAAGCATATGCTTTTTTATCTCCCCTTCCAACTCTTCCTCTGAGTTGGTATAGTTGAGAAAGTCCTAATTGGTCTGCATCTTCAATAATCATTGTGTTAACTGTTGGAATATCTAATCCAGATTCAACAATTGTTGTGCATACCAGTATGTCATAATTTCCATCAACAAAATCTATCATAACTTTTTCCAGTTTTTCTTCTTTCATCTGACCGTGAGCAATAATGATCCGGGCTTTTGGGATTAAAGTTCTTATTCTTTCTGCTACTCTTTTAATGGTTTTAATTCTATTGTGAACATAAAATATTTGACCTCCTCTTCCCAATTCAAATTCAATAGCATCCTTTATCAAATTGTAATTTATTTCTCCAACAACAGTTTCAACTGATAACCTATCCTGCGGTGGTGTATCAATTACACTCATATCTCTTACACCGATTAAAGACATGTATAGAGTTCTTGGAATAGGTGTTGCTGATAACGTTAAGACATCTACCTTCTTTCTTAAGATTTTTAACTTTTCTTTATGTTCTACTCCAAATCTTTGTTCCTCATCAACTATTATCAAACCTAAATCTTTTATCTTTATATCTTTTTGTAATAACCTATGAGTTCCTATTGCTATATCTGCAGTTCCTTCCTTGAGTTCCTTTATAACTTTTTTCTGTTCTTTTGAAGTTAAGAATCTACTTAATATTCTCACCTTTATTGGATAATTTTTAAACCTTTTAGAAAATGTATGATAATGTTGCTGAGCTAAAATTGTAGTAGGAACTAACATAACAACCTGTTTTCCACCCAAAACAGCTTTAAACGCAGCTCTTATAGCAACTTCTGTTTTTCCATATCCAACATCTCCACAAACTAATCTATCCATCGGCTTTGGATTTTCCATGTCTTTTTTAACCTCATTTACAGTTTTAATCTGATCTGCTGTTTCCTCAAATGGAAACTGGTCCTCAACTTCTCTTTGCCATGGGGTGTCAGCTGGAAATGCAAAACCTTCCATTTGCTGTCTCTCTGCATAAAGTTGTAAAAGTTCTTTAGCAATTTCTTTTGTGGATTGTTTAACCTTTTTCTTAACCTTAGTCCACTTTGTTGATCCCAACCTATATAATGGAGGATTTTCCTGACCAATATATTTGTGAATCTTGTCAATTTGAGAAGTTGGCACATATAATCTATCTGCACCAGCATATTTTAAGAGAAAATAGTCTCTTGTTACTCCATCTATTTCTTCTTTAACCATCCCTGAATATATTCCAATACCATGAACATTATGAACTATATAGTTGCCTGGATTTAAATCTGTAGGTCTTATTACAGGAACAGCTTCCTTTAACTTATAGATAGGTGTATGTCTTATTCTTTTCACAAATAAATCTGACTGACTGTATAATGAGATCCTTGATTGTTCATCAATGAACCCAATTGATATGGGTGAGGTAATTATAGCGGGTACACCCGGGATAAATTCCGGTTTTATTTTCTGATAAAACCTGTGGGGAACCCCTTCCTCATCAAGTATATCCTTTAATCTATTAACCCTTGTGATAGACATGAGACAGATTACGCTCTGCACTAAATTTTTTGCATCAGTTCTTAAATTTCTTAAAAACTTATGTCTATCACCACTCGCTTCTCTTTGCTTTTTTACTTCATAAGAGAAGGAATCAGAAAAGGTTCTTATAGCATCTAATCTAATAATTGGATTTTTTATATCATATAAATATTTTTTCGGATCTATAAGTGTCTTAGAGATATAATTCTTTTTCTCATTATCATCTTCTAAATTGAGACTGTATAAAACTTGCTTGACTAATTGCTTCAACCTTAAATCAAATTCAGTTTGATCACAAAATAATAAAATCGACTTTGGTTTTATATAATCAAAAAAACTCTGTGTATTTTCATAATACTTTGCAATGTCTGATTCAATGCCTTCATAATACATTGGGTAATCAGAATCTATTGATTTCATAACCTGCTCATCCTGTTTCTCCCCTATTAATAGTTCCCTTGATGAATAAATATCTATTTTTTCTAACTCATATAAAGACCTCTGAGTGACTGTACTAAATGCTCGAATGGATTCTACATTATCACCAAAAAATTCTATTCTAAAAGGATATTCACTCGTTACATCAAAAATATCTAAAATTCCTCCCCTCACGCTAAAATGCCCAGGAAAATATGTTTTATTCTCTCTCGTGTAATCCATATTTGAGATATTTTTAAGAATATCTTCATATGAAATTTTACTGCCAACTTTTACAGTTAATGGTAAGTAAACACCTGCTCGAACTGGTGCTATTTTATCCAATACTGCATTAGCGGAGGTTATAACTATAATCTTTCTTGATTTCTGAAGTAAATTAAGAGTTTTTAGTCTCATCCCCGATGTAACTTTACTTGGGGAAAGTCTTTCATGAGGTAAATTTTCACGAGGAGGAAATAGATTAACATACTCATCACCAACATAACATTTTATATCCTCTGCAAGTTGTACTGCCTTATCCCAAGTTGGAGTCACAACTATAAATGGTTTTTTAAGATGAAGATATAGACAGCTTATAAGACACGACCAGAAATCTTCAACTACTTCTATACTTGAGATTTTTTCTATTTCTGAAGTTCTTATGTTTTCGCTATTTTTATTAATAAATTCTATTAACTCTCTCCATTTAGGAGTAGAAGTTATTTTTTCACAAATAAAATCAAGTTTCATTTTTGTCTCTAAATTTGATAATTTAAAAATTTTTAT
>JAUWOM010000091.1 GCA_030612085.1 Actinomycetes bacterium | reverse complement strand
CTGTTCTGAAATTATTCCCTCCACCATCTCAACTTTTGCACTAACTCCAGTTTTAGTTGCTTTATCTTGAGCCATACTTAGTATTAATCGACCGCATTCTCTCAAGTCATCGAGAACAGTGTCTATCACTATCTTTCCAGTACTGCTTTTTAAGAAGTCTAAATCCGTATTTACAACATGAAGAAAAATAAGTTTTGAACCTGTTATTTTTGCTATCTCGATTGCTCTTTCTTCAGTCCTTTTTGATGCTTTTCCACCTCTTGTGGCACATACTATCTTTCTATATGCATTCATTTTATTTCAACCATTGTATAAGATTTTTAATAATTTAAAAACAAGATTATAAAAAATTATATAGCATAACCTATTTAAGTTCCTCTTTTATATCAATTTTTAAAAACTAAAAATTTATAAAAAATCATATATTTGGGAAATTTAGTTTTAAGAATTTTAATCCAAATTAATATTTAACTATTTTAAATAACTATGATAAAAGATTAATTTAATTTTTTTACATTTAATAAAAGATTATTTTCTATAAAATAGTATGAATAATAAACACAAAGTTGATATTGTAATTGTAATAAACATCACTGGAAGACCTCCTGACTACGCTTCCTCCGGATAATTCAAATGACCTAATAGAAAGCCATTTAAAATACCTATATCTTCCAATATTACTACAATGATCATCATTCCCATCAACAGCAATATAACATTTAAATCAATATATTGAATCGCTCTTTCAAAAGAAATTACGTAATAGTTTGGATCTCTTATTCCCAGTGTGTAACTAGTTAAAAAAAGAAGAGCTACTCTTAAAAACACATCACTAAATTTATAATATATTTTACCTGTATTAAATTATTTTACCCGTACTATTATCCCCTGTTTATTTATCACATACAATTAGTGAAAATACATCATATCCTTTTAGCTTCTCTCGTGGATTTAAAAAGGCTAATTCAACCAAAAAGCAAAAACCGACTAATTCCCCACCCATTTTCTCAACTAACTTTGCTTGTGCTGCAGTAGTTCCACCTGTAGCCACAACATCATCAACAATAAGTACTCTGTCTCCAAATTTTATAGCATCCTCATGCACTTCTAAAGCGTCAGTTCCATATTCAAGCTCATACTCTTGTCTAATTGTTTTATAAGAAGCTTACCAGGTTTCCGAGCTGGTATAAATCCAACTCTTAATTTATAAGCTAAAGTACTCCCAAAAATAAATCCTCTCGCTTCTGCAGAAATTATTGATGTAATCTTTTTATTCTTATAATAATCTACCATTAAATCAATAGCCTTTCTGTACGATTCTGGATCTAAAAGTAATGGCGTTATATCCTTAAAAATTATTCCATCTTTTGGAAATCCAGGAATATCCCTTATCTTTTTTTCAAGTTCATTCTTTTTCACAATTAACCTCCTCGTATAATTTCTCTTGACATATTACCACTTCACTAACTTAAAAGTCTCTTCCCTCAGGATAAACTGAGCAATCCCTATCAAAACAAGTGTAGCAAAGAATCTCCTACTAATATCAATGAAAATATTTTATAGTAACAAAAAATAATTATATCATTATTTTAGTTTTTGAAATTGATTTATTATTGGTTCAATAGATAGCTTTCCTAATCCTAACTGGTCTAAAATCTCATCCACACTATATTTTTGACCGTAATACCACATCTCTCTTAAAAGTTCCCCAACCTTTTCATTCACATACCATCTTGGTCCATATTTCTCCTCAAAAAATTGTCTTAGTTGTGCCTCAAATAGCCATGCTCTTAGATAGCTTGATGAATAAAATCCCTCATCCAAATCGGATAGATAATTTTCTGATGCATATTTAACTAAGGTAGCAGAAGATAACCTCTCTTTGAAAATCTTGTCTTTACCTTCAATTAGACTTCCATCATGAAATTTAGTTTCATAAATTAACTTTCCTGAATACCTCCTAAGCATATATAATTTTCTATTAAGTAAAAATCTTATTAAACTATCTGCATCTTCTATCCCTAAGAAATCTTTTAACCAATATGGTGAGAGAAAAAGATAGTTAAACAAAAAAGCATACCCTTCTGTTACAGAGTTGTCCCCTAAATACTTGAATTCAAATGGTAATTCTTTGCTAACATTTGCAAAGTGTTGAGCATGACCTCCTTCATGTAAAAATGAACTATAGTCAGAAACTCCGCCTTCTGGCATTATGTTTAGATAGATTTCATCAGGAACTTTTACTGCACAGAGAAAAGCTCTTGGTGATTTTTTATCTCGTGTTTCTATATCAATATTAATATTTTTTTGACTCTCTAAATCTATACCTAACTTATAACAAGTTTTACCAAATGAGTTTATCAGTTCTTCTTTTGGGAATAAATAATCATAGCCTTTTCCTCTGCTAAAGTACCATATATCATAATATTTTGCTTGCTCAAGTGTTAATCCAATTTTTTCACTTAATTGCTTACCCATAGCATTTTTGTAGAGTTCATCGGTTTTATTTAAGAAATTTTGCATTAATTCTGATAGTTTATCAAAATCAACATTCATTAATTTTGAGCAAAGTTGAGCATAATTGTTATAGCCTAATTCTTTTGATAATGAATGAAATTTATTCCATTTCTCCTTGTATTTTGTGTTGAATTTCTTAATTTTTTCAATTCTTTTTGATTCTATCTCTGCTCTTTTCTCCTGCTCTGTTTCATTTGAAATAATCACTCTAGATTTTCTAAATGAAACCTCTTCATCATCTATAGTTATCATTGCCTTAGATTCATCCTGTGCGATTTCTTGTTTAATTTCTTTAATCTGCTGACCAATATACTCTTTTGTACAAAAGTGAAACAAATAATCAAGTCTCTTTTTATCCTCACCACTTATTCCCTCTCCTAAATTTTTTATCTCCTCAATTGCTTTTTTTGTGAAAAGGTCTTTATGTTTTTCATATATCTCAGTGAGATTATATTCATCCTTTTGCCCAGAAAAATGTAGATAATACTCTTTATCGGCTTCACTAATAAAATCCTCTGCCTGTTTCCTATATTTTTCTAAATCCATAACTTTCCTCTTTAAAAATTTTTTAGTTTTTCCAATAAAATATTTTATCACAATTATACAAATTAGAAATTTGATATATTACTTTAAAATCATGATTATATGATAAATTAATAATTTTGATATACTAACGAAAGAAAGTTAATATTTTTGTAAATTATTATGAATCAGTATAACCTTCCACAACTATTATTATGAAGCAATATAATCCACAATCTTTAACTAAAAATGACTCCGAAAGGCCAATTTTTATAGCAGATATGATGTTAGGTAGACTTGCCAGGTATCTTAGAATTTTTGGTTATGATGTTTTATATTTTCAAAAAATATCTGATGAAGATTTAGTAAATAAAGCGGAAAGCGAGAGTAGAATTGTTTTAACAAGAGACTCCAGGATGATAAGAAGAAGTCCTTTTAAATATGGAAGAGTGAAATTTCTATTTATCAGGCATGATAAAGTTTTAAAACAGTTAGAGCAGTTGGTAAAAGAACTAAACCTGGAATTAAAAATAAATCTTATTAGATGTATAGAGTGTAATCAGATTCTTAAAAAAGTAGATAAAGAAAGAGCAAAAGGGAAAGTTCCAATATTTGTATATAAATCTATAACGAATTTTGCTTATTGTTCAAATTGTGATAAGTATTACTGGAGTGGTTCTCACTTAGAACTTATGAATAGAAGATTCTCCTCCCTCCTCAAATAAAAATAATGGGATCAGGTCTTACAATATAACGTTTAAGAGAAAGTAAAAGAATTATGAGATCAAATCTAACAATATAATATTTAAGAATTAATTCTAAACTTACAAAATAAATTAAAAAAGAAACAGTGTTTTACTTTTTCTTTTTTAATTCTTATAATTTTTTTATTTTTTAAATGTATGTTTTTTCTGTTTCTTTATCAAATATATGCATGTTGGAAAGATCAACAGAGATATCTAAGGGCTGACCTACCCTGGCTCTTGTCTTAGTATTTACTCTTGCTGTAAAGTCAACACCCTCTTTGCTAAAGTAAACAAAAACTTCATTTCCCATAGGCTCAACAACATCTATGTCTGCCTTAAAAGTATTTTCTTTAGTTTTGACTAATGTGAACTCTGAATCCTCCAAATTCTCAGGTCTAATTCCCATAACTACTTCTTTTCCTTTTAGATTAAGTTCATCAATAACTTTGCAAACTTTATCAGGTGCTTTTAACTGAAAATCTCCTTTTCTTAAATGATAATCATCTGTAATTACCGCATCCATGAAGTTCATAGAAGGAGAACCTATAAACCCTGCTACAAATAGGTTAACTGGATTATCATAAACCTCTTGAGGAG
>JAUWOM010000041.1 GCA_030612085.1 Actinomycetes bacterium | reverse complement strand
TCTTCTTATCAAATTTCTCACCATCTAGATTAAAACCAGCTGGTGCTCCAGGTTTTAATCTATGAGACAAATCTCCACTTGCTATAAAAACAGCATCTTTTCCAGTTTCTTTAACAGTATCATTAATTACTTTTCCAAATTTATAATGATTTTGAAAATTTAGAAAAGATATTGAGAGACTAATCAAATTGTACTTATTTTCATCAGTTAGGTAATAAAGAGGAACTATTACTCCATGATCCAATTCATTTTGACCATGAAAAAAACCTTCACTTTCATCTATTTTTAACGCCTTTATTGAATTCTTATTCATATTTTTGATTAGTGATTCAATAAATGCAGTATCATTTTTCATTTGAATTGATATTTGCTGATAACCAAAATTTGATAAGTTTCCTTTTAATATATTTTGTACTCTTATTGCATATGCATCTTGATATACCGTACTGTGAGGAGAAATAACAATTAAAATTTCAGGATTTATCTGTCTGATGTCTTCATTTAGTTTTTTTAGTGCTGAAATAGTTTTTTTTACTTGTTTAAGATCATGCTCACTTCCAATTGGTGAAACTATGATTGGTGGATGAGGCGCTATTATTCCTAAAGATATACTTGACATTTAATCTCCATTTTAACTAATCTTTTTTATTTTAATATAAAAATAATTTTTTACTTATACTAACATCAAAAACTACTATTTTTAATCACTTTTTACAACTTTAATTTTCCAATTAAGTAATGAGCTTTTGCAGATATTATATCTACATAAACTATTCTACCAATTAGATTTGAATCACCATTAAAATTAACAATCTTATTTGTTTTTGTTCTACCCATAAGCATTTCTTTATCCTTCTTTGAGAAATCCTCCACTAAAACATTAAAACTTTTACCAATTAATCGATCATTTTTCATCTGACTTATAGAAGTTTGTTTTTCTACCAATCTTTTAAAACGATTCATTTTTTCTTTATGTGAAAAATTATTATTAAATTTTATAGCTTTAGTTCCTGGTCTTGGTGAATATATAAAAGTAAAAGCATTATCAAATTTTACCTTTTCTACTACATCCAATGTTTCAAGAAAATCTTTCTCGGTTTCTGTTGGAAAACCAACCATTATATCAGTCGTTATACTAGCATCTGGAATCATGTTGTATATCTCTTCAGTTAGTCTTAAGTACTTGTCTTTTTTATAACCTCTATTCATATCTTTTAATACCTTGTTAGATCCTGCTTGTAATGGAAGATGAAAATGATTGCATAATCTCTCAGATTCTGCTACCACTTTTATAGTTTCGCTGTTAAAATCTTTTGGATGAGATGTTATAAACCTTATTCTTTTTAATCCAGAAATTTCACTCAAACTTTTTAATAATTTCGGAAAATTTAAATCATCTGCTAAATCTTTCCCATATGAATTTACATTTTGACCAAGTAGGGTTATTTCTATAACTCCAGATGACACCAAATTTTTGACCTCTTTAATTATTTGGCTTGATGGTCTACTTGATTGTCTCCCTCTAACATATGGAACTATGCAATATGAACAAAAATTGTTACATCCATGCATAATTGAAACCCATGCTGAGAATGATTTTTCCCTGGAAGATGGAAGGCATGAAATATCATAAGTACTTTCATTTTTCAATTCAATAACTCTATTACCAGTTAATATTCTACTTTTAAGAAGATATGGAAATCTTTCAATATTATGTGTTCCAAAAACAATATCAATTTGAGGAAATTTTAATAGTAATTTTTCACCATAACTCTGAGCTAAGCAACCACCAACTGCTATTATCAAATCAGGTTTTTCTTCTTTTACACCCCTGAGGTTACCTAATTGACCAAACAATCTATCATCAGCACTTTCTCTAACAGTGCAGGTATTAAATACAATTACATCTGCATTTTGTGTGTTCTCTTCATACTGAGCTTTATATTTACAAAGAAGTCCTGCAATTCTTTCTGAATCATATTTATTCATCTGACAGCCAAAGGTAATTATTGAAAATTTCTTATTTTCTATCATCTTTTCTATTTTCTAAGCTCCTTTGCTTTTTCGGAAAGTTGTTCAACTACATCATCATTAACAGTTATATCACCTATATTTTTTATTTTAATTTTAGGATTTATTATAGAATAGTTTCCATGAAAATCTGTTCCTCCTGTTTTTATCAATCCATAACCATCAGCTATTCTTATTAATTCATTTATCATAAAATTACTGTGTGAAGGATGATAAACTTCTATTCCCATTAAGCCAATTTTAACTAATGGTTGTATAAACCTAATATTATTACCAGAGAAAGGATGTGCTAAAACAGGAACAGCTTTAGCATTTATCAAAACTTCTATAACTTTCTCCGGGGAAATTACATATTTTTTTACATAGTAAGATTTTTCCCTTCCTAAAAAAAGTCTAAATGCTTCCTGAAATGAACTTGCATAACCAAGTTCAACTAATGTTCTTGCTAAATGAGGCCTTCCTATTGATTCTCCGTGACTTTGTTTTGCTACTTGTTCATATTCTATTTTTATTCCCGCTTTTTTAAGTCTATTTACTATCTTTTTTGCTCTTAATTCTCTTTTATTTTGAAGATCTTTTAAAAATTCTTTTAATTGCTTTGAATGATAGTCAATAAAATAACCAAGAATATGTAGATCATACTCCTCACTCTCTGAGCTTAACTCAATCCCAGGAATAAAATTTAAATCATTTTTTTTTGATTCAGTGATAGCTTCTTCCAATCCATTTATACTATCATGATCAGTTATAGAGATAGCACTTAACCCCGTCTTTTTTGCAATTTTTACAATTTCAGAGGGACTTAGAATACCATCTGAAGCATTGCTATGTATATGTAAATCTGCTGGCATTTTCTACCTTTCTTTAAAAAATATGTTTTGCATTTATACTCAACTATTTTATGTACTAACACATTTATAGTTCAAATAAATTTAATTTTTTATAATATAAATTTAGGAACTTTTTATATATATTATTATAAAACTATCACAAAATAATAAAAAATATTTAAGGCATAAAAAATCATTATGTAAAGAAGTTGTTAAGATAACCCGATTAAATGATATTAACTTGGAAGGATTGGACTGAACCCCTATCACTGGACACATTGTATACTAAAATTAATTAAGTTAGAATAGCGGATGAGACAAAAAGAGAAGGATTAAATAGGAAATAACAGATATAATAATCTGAATATTTAATTATCTATTCCTTTTAAAATTATATTTAGTTTTATTTAAAAAGAGTTATAGTTTTTTATTATACAAGGACTTTGTTATAATCCTCAACTGTGAGAAGAATAGCTGTTCTTTCCTCTCCATTTATCATTATATCTTTAAATGATGGTATACATATAAGATTTATTCCACTTGGTGCGACAAATCCTCTTGCGATAGCAATTGCTTTTATAGCTTGATTTAATGCTCCTGCTCCTATTACTTGAATTCTTACTAAACCACTTTCTCTCAAAACTCCTGCTATGGCTCCTGCTACCAAATTTGGTCTTGACTTTGTTGATACTTTAAAAATTTCAGCCATTTTTACCTCCTATAATAATTATTTCTTCGACTTTCTATTTCTATTATATATTTATCAACTTTTAAGATAATAATTAGTATTCAATTATTTTTTACTTTTTCTATTATGTTTTTATTATATTTTGAGATAATATTTAGCGTTTAGATGTGCACCTTTATTATATATTCTATAATAAACCTAAATCTCCTCTTTATTTTTATACAGTGTAACATTAAAGATAAACTATATAGTTATACTATTATAACGTATTCTAAATCATTTTTGTTTTCAATCAGAAAATGGTATAAAAAAATATGGAAAGAAATACAGTATCTCTTTCCATATTTTTAGATATTACTTAGATTTAGATGTATTTTTACTTTTTATTTTGCATATTCAACTGATCTTTTTTCTCTGATTACACTTACTTTGATTTGACCTGGATATTCCAATTCCTCCTCAATTTTTGCAGCCAATTCTCTAGCTATTCTTGTAGACTGATCATCATCTACTAAATCTGGATAAACCATTACTCTAATTTCCCTTCCAGCTTGAATTGCATAACATTTTTTTACACCTTTAAATTCTTTTGCGACATTTTCAAGATTCTCTAATCTTTTGATATAACTCTCTAAAGTTTGTCTTCTTGCACTGGGTCTTGCACCTGAAATAGTATCCGCAGCAGTAATTATTACATCTAAAATACTTTGCTGTTCTATTTCTTCGTGATGAGCATGAATTGCATGTACAATATCGTTTGACTCGTGAAGCTTTTTTGCGAGATTAGCTCCAATAATAGCATGTGGACCTTCTACTTCATGATCAATTGCTTTTCCTATATCATGAAGTAGTCCAGCTCTCTTAGCTTTTTTAACATTTATTCCCAACTCTGAAGCCATAATTCCCGAAAAATGAGCAACCTCCATAGAGTGTTGAAGTACATTCTGACCAAAACTTGTTCTATATTTCAATGCTCCTAAGATTTTAATAAGTTCCTTGTTTAACCCAGCTATACCAACATCAAAAACTGCTTTTTCACCTGCAATTTTTATTTGATTCTCGACAATTTTATTTGCTTTTTCAAATTTCTCTTCAATTTTTGCTGGGTGAATTCTACCATCAGCAACCAATTCTTCTAATGCAATTCTTGCCTTTTCTCTTCTAACGGGATTAAAGCACGAAAGTATAACTGCTTCAGGTGTATCATCTACTATTAAATTTACTCCTGTTAATTGCTCGAAAGATCTGATATTTCTTCCTTCCCTTCCAATAATTCTTCCCTTCATTTCATCATTTGGAAGTGGAACTACTGAGACTGTTGTTTCTGAAACATAATCATTTGCGTATCTTTGAATTGCAATTGAAATTATTTCCTTTGCTTTTCCTTCAGCTATTTCCTTTGCCTCTTCTTCTATCTCTCTTATTCTTTTAGCACTATCAAATCTTGCTTCTTCTTCTAATCTCTTTATAAGAAGAGCCTTTGCGTCAGCGGAAGACAAACCAGCAATATTTTCTAATCTAGTTTTTTGTTCCTGTAAATTCTTTTCTAACTCTTCTTTGAACAAATTAATTTCCTTTTCAGTTCTTGCAATGATAGATATTCTTCTATCCAACTTCATTGATTTTTGATCAATAATACTTTCTCTATTAGCTATACGACTTTCTAATTTCCTCAAATCGTTTCTTAGATTTATCAATTTATCTTCTTCTTCTAAACGAATTTTGTAGATCTCGTCCTTTGCTTCAACTAACTTTTCCTTCTTAATAGCTTCTGCTTCTTTCTTTGCTAATTCTATTATTTCTTTTGCTGACTTTTCTGCTTGTTCTTTTCGACCTCTAAATAAGTATCTTCTAATCCAGTTACCAATTGTTATTCCTAAAACTAACCCAAGAGTCGCTATAAAAATATAAATTAATAATTGACGATTAATTTTATTACCTCCCTTCAAAATATAAAAAAGCCGAGTAAATCTCGGCTTGAAACAATTTTATTTTAAAAATTTTTTTACTATATATATTACAAAATATATTTAATACTTAAAAGATTACAGTTATAAGTGTATGTCTGTTTCTGTTAAAAATTCTTTGAAATTTAATATTTATAATTAAATATCATTTTTTAAAATAATAATTTTTTAAAAATATCCGAAAAATTTGAACTCAAATTCTTCTAATTATTATTAATTATCTGATCCTATTTTAAATATTTACAATTATTATTTATCAGATATTTTAATAAACTTACTTTTTTCTACTTTAACTTTTTTTTAATTAATCTAGCTAAATAGAGAATTAGTTTCAAGCCTTTATTAATTCTAACTCTACATATTTAATTAGTCAAGAAAAAAATTAATATAAAAATTAATATTTGTTTTTGCAATAATAAATTGTTAAAACTATATTCATTTTCTTTTCCATTTACCACTTTTTCCACCACTTTTTTCAATTAGCATAATATCTCCAATTATCATATCTCTATCAATTCCTTTACACATATCATAAATAGTTAATAGAGCTATTGATATAGAAATTAAGGCTTCCATTTCTGCACCAGTTTTTCCATCACACTTTACCTCTGAAAAGCAGGTTATATAGGAATTTTTATCCTTTTCTTTCAAATCAAATTCTATTTTTATATCTGTTATTGATAATGGATGACAAAGTGGAATTAACCCATGTGTCTTTTTGGCTGCCATTATTCCTGCTATTTTTGCAACTGCAAGTACATCACCTTTTTTTATTTCAAGATCTTTAATCATGTGCAATATCTCATTGCTCATCCATATCTTACCTTGTGCCTTAGCCACTCTATGTGTTATAGGTTTTGTAGAAACATCTACCATCTTTGCTTTACCTTCATAATTAATATGACTTATTTTTTCCATAAAACCTCCATCTTTATTTATATACTAATTCAATATTTTATTAAATTTAGGTTTAATAACAACTTTGTGGTATGGTTTCGCAGACATTTCAGTCAAGAAACTATGCCCAAAGCATCCAATATTTTTATAATAATGAATTTTTTTACTAATTATCCACCTATATGATACATATAATGAATTTTTTTATTTATTTTTCTTTTTTGCGGTTTAATGTAAATTGCTTTTTTAAATGCTTCTTTTAAAATATTATCTGAAACATTATTTCTTAGCATGGTTTTAATATCTACTTCTTCCTCCCCAAAAAGACATGGCTTAAGTTTACCATCAGAGGTTAATCTCAAACGATTGCACTTATCACAGAAGTTATGTGAATTTGAACATATTAAGCCAATAGTTCCCATAGCATTTTTATATTTATAATATATTGCTGGTCCGTGCCCTAAAGGATTTTTAGGTTTTATTAATTTTCCATATTTATTCAACTCATTTAGCATTTCTTTTTCAGTTAACTCTCTTATTTTTTCTATACCTGTTACCGGCATATATTCAATAAATCTTATATGAACAGGTTCTATCATTGACATTTTTGCAAATTCTTCTAAATTATCATTTATATTTTTCATTACTACAACATTTATTTTTATAGGTCTGATTGAAGAATCAATTGCTTTTTTTAAACCTTTGATCACATCATTAAGGTTTCCCCTACGAGTTATATGTTTATAAATTTTTGGATTTAATGAATCTAAGCTAATATTAACTCTATCCAAACCAGCATTTATTAGATCATCTATATATTTTTCTAAAAATACTCCGTTAGTAGTCAGAGAGATGTCTTTAATTTCTTTAATTTCTCTTAATAGCTTAATTAAATTTACTAAATCTTTTCTTATTAGTGGTTCACCACCAGTGATTCTTATTTTATTTATTCCCAATTCTGTAGCAATTTTTACCAATTTTATAATTTCTTCATATCTAAGAACTTCTTCATGACCAATTGATGAGATACCCTTTTCTGGCATGCAATATATGCATCTTAAATTACATCTATCAGTTACAGAAATTCTTAGATATTCAATATTTCTACCAAACCTATCTAACATTTTATTTACCCTGTAAAATTTATGTTTATACAAACTATTATATTTATTTTATTTTCTTGATAATAGATGAATAGAGGTTGCTTTTATACTGGCAATAATTTTTTCACCAATCTTCAAATTTAATCTATCTAAGGATTCCCTTGTTATAAAAGAAGTCAAATTAAAACCACAATCCATAACAACTCTATAAACAAGTCCATAGGAAGAAATCTCTTTAATAGTTGAGACAAATGAATTTCTTGCACTTGTAAGAGGTGCTTTTAATGAATATTTTAAAAGTGTTACATTTTCAGGACGAATACAAGTAATAACTCTTTTACCCACCTCTAAATCAGATACTACTTCCAGTTTCTGATTATTAATATTTACTATACAAAGTCCATCTCTCTTACTTGTAATTTTTCCATATAAAATAGTTTCAACTCCCAAAAAATTTGCTACAAATTCATCAATTGGTTCATTAAAAACATCCTCTGTTCTTCCCCTCTGAAGAATCTCTCCCTCATTTATTATAGCAACATTGTCAGAAATGACCAGAGCCTCATTTCTATCATGGGTCACATGTAATGTTGTTTGATTTTCCCTTCTGATTATTTTATATAAATCGTTTCTCAACTCTTCCCTTGTTGGTTGATCTAATGCAGCAAAAGGTTCATCAAGCAATAAAATTTCAGGTTCTAAAACCAATGCTCTTGCAAGTGAAACACGTTGTGCCTCTCCTCCAGAAAGTGTTCCAGCCTGTCTATTTATAAGATGAGAGATTCCAAACTTCTCTAATGCTTCTAAAACCTTATTCTTTATTGAATTTTTATTTTTTTTTCTTATTCTAAGACCGTATGAAACATTATCATAAACAGAAGATTTAAAAAGCAAGGGCTCCTGAAATACTAGAACCATTTTCTTTCTAAGATTATGTCTTTGTCTATTATTTATTGGTGTAATTCCAAAAATTTTAACAATTCCCTGAGTGGGTTTTTCCAAAAGATTAAGGATTCTAAGAAATGTACTTTTACCAGCTCCATTTGGTCCAATTAATGCTAATACTTCACCCCTATTCAACTCAAATTCCTCAATATCTAAAATAATCTTATCGTCATATTCATGTATTAAATTTTTTACTTCTAATACTTTTTCCAATAAAATTTCTCCCTTTGTTGTATATAAGTAAGTGCAAAGTTAGCAATAAATGTTAAAAATAAAAGTATTATTGATATTGCAATAGCTTTCTCAAATTCTCCCATT
>JAUWOM010000001.1 GCA_030612085.1 Actinomycetes bacterium | reverse complement strand
CTCCATTTATAGCTTTCCCTTTTAAGTCAATAGATTCTAAAAGTTTTGCAACTGACATTCCCTCAGGATTCTTAAAAACACTCCCAGCAGTTTTTGATTCAATTGGTTGATATTTTCTTCTCCATTTCATATTTTTCTTCAATGTTTTTTCAATTTCCTTTCTTGAGCTTTGCTTAAACTTTAAATCTGCTTCCAATATCACTCCATTAATAGGAAATTTACAATATCTATAACCATAATCAAGTTGATTTGATGAAAAATTGTGAATTTTCCCATTATAGTCACAGACTTTCACATTTTTTATAAGATCACATATCTCTAAACCGAATGCTCCTGAATTCCCATTGATTGAACCTCCCAATGTACCTGGAATACCCCAGGCAAATTCCAATCCACTCAGCTCACTTTCTAATGCTTTTTTTATGATACTTGATAAAGAAACAGGAGAACCAGCTTTAATTAAATTCCCTGAAATCTTTAACTTATTGAGCTCACCGGATAACTTAATTACAACACCTCTATAACCTTCATCTGAAAAGAGTACATTAGTTCCATTACCCAAAATAAAGATATTATGTTTTGGATAACAGACATCAAAAATCTTTCTTAATTGCTCCAGCTTTTTAACAATACAGAAATAATCAGCATTTCCACCAACTTTATACGATGTATGCTTGCTTAGAGGTTCATCAGTTATCAAAATCAAATTTTCTATGGATTTAAGATTTTCTAATATATTAGTGTTATTAAACTGTAAATTTTTTATATTCATAATTTTTCTAGTGAATTATTATCATAACTTTTCTAATAAATCATATGCTATTGTATTTATATCACCAGCACCCATTACTACTACAACATCATTGGATTCGACATTTTTAAGAAGATAATAAGTTAAATCCTTTTTTTGTGGTAAATAGACAACCTGTTTTCTATTATTTTTCTTTAGTATTGATTTCACAATTAATTTTGAAGTAACTCCGGGTATAGGATTCTCACCAGCTGGAAAAATTTCCGTAATTAAACACAAATCAGCATATCCAAAGCAGTTGCCAAACTTTTCATACAGTAAATCAGTACGCGTGTATCTATGAGGCTGAAAAACGCTTATTATCCTATTATGTTTTTTTGCATTAGCTGCTTTCAAGGTAGCTGAAATCTCAGTTGGATGATGCGCATAGTCATCTACTATTGTTACACCTTGAGGGTTTCCCAACACATCAAATCTTCTCTGTGCTCCGACAAATTGACTGAGTGTAAAGGAGATTCTATCTGAAGAAATACCTAAATATTTACCAACTGAAATTGTAGCTAATGCATTATAAATATTATGTTCACCAGGAATTTTTAACTGAACTCGGAATTGTTCGTCTCTTAATTGAACTAAAAATTCACTTTTTAGCTCATCTATTTTAATATCTTTAGCTCTTACATCATTTCTTTCATCCAATCCATATGTAATATATCTGCTATTAATTTTATTCATCATATTTATTAAACATGGATCATCACCATTAATTACTGCTAATCCAGTGGGGGTAACTCCGTTAATAAACTTATTAAAAGCTTTCTCTATCTCTTTCTTGCTTTTATAATAATCTAAGTGGTCATCTTCAACATTTGTAACAACTGCAATCTCAGGTGTGATTTGAATAAATGTTCCATCACTTTCATCAGCTTCAACAACAAAATATTCACCTTCACCAAATTTTGCATTACTTCCAATATCATTCAATTCACCACCAACGAGAATTGTAGGTTTAAAATTTTCCCATTCCAACAGAAGAGCTATCATGGATGTTGTTGTAGTTTTACCATGTGTTCCAGAAATAGCAATAGCTTTCCCATGTGATAATATCCATTCCAGCATTTTAGCTCTACTCCATATATCAATTTTTAACTCATTTGCTGCCTTTACTTCGCAATTATTTTCTGGAATTGCAGTTGATATTACCAGGATATCTTTACCAATCACATTCTTACTCAAATGACCAATTTTAACATCTATACCAAATATCTTTAACCTCTCTGTATTATGAGATTTCTTTATATCTGAACCTGACACCTCATAACCCATTTCATAAAGAACTCTTGCCATTCCACTCAATCCTGCACCACCAATTCCAACAAAGTGTACTTTTTTAAATTTTTCACTATTTCTCAATCTATTATTGATTCTTATCTTCCCCCTCTCCCTTTCCCTCTCCCACCAGGGGAGAGGATAAACAGTCAAGAGATTATGCCCAAAGTTTTCAAAGCTTATTTAATTTATTTTTTTTAATGAGATATTTATTTTTTATTAGAGCTTTGTGGCATGGTTTCGAAGACATTTTAGTCAAGAAACTATGCCCAAAGCTTCTAAAGATTATTTAATTTATTTTTTAAATTTATTTTTTATTAGAGCTTTGTGGTATGGTTTCGAAGACATTTAGTCGAGAAACTATACCCAAAGCTTTCAAAGATTACTTAATTTATTTTATTTTTCTGCTAATTTGATTAAACCTCTTGACATTTTCTCAACTGCCTTTGGTTGATGTAATGTTTTTGCAAGATCTCCCATTTCACACAATCTTTTTTTATCCTTGATTAGCGTATAAATAATGTCTGATAAATCTGTTGCACTTAATTTATTTTCTGGTATAACTATTGCTGCATCTATATCTTTTAAAATTTTTGCATTTATTATTTGATGATCATCAATTGCATATGGAAATGGTATTAATATAGAAGAAATACCCAGACAGATGATCTCGGATATGGTATTTGCTCCCGCCCGACAAATAACTAAATCTGATGCTGCGTAAGCAAAATGCATATCATGAACATATGGTAAAAATTTATAATTTTTAACCTCTTCATTCTTAAAAGTTCTCAAAAACCTTTTTTTAAACCCTTCATAATTTTTTATCCCGGTGATGTGTAAAAATTGAATGTCTTTTATTTTGTCAAGATATAAGATAACATCCAACATAAATCTATTTATTGCAAGTGACCCTTGACTTCCACCAGAAATTAGAACGGTTTTTTTATTTGGATCTAAACCAAAATATTCTCGAGCCCATTCTTTTGAGGGAATATTATATAAATCCTCTCTAACTATATTTCCAACAAAATTATACTTTTTATCAGGTATCTCTTCTAATGTTTTTTTGTGACTGACAAAAATCATATCAACCCATTTTTTTAAAAATCTATTTGCTCTACCCATTATTACATTAGGCTCAAATAAAGCAGTCTTTTTCCTTAAAATTGATCCGGCAAGAACTGTTGGAGCACAAGCATATCCACCCATCCCCAAAATGACATCAGGTTTATATTTCAATATTAAAAAGATTGACTGAAAAAAACCAATTGATAAAAGTAATAAGCTATAAAATCTATCAAAAAGATTATTATTTCTGAATCCTCTTGATTTTATTATTTCAAATTGAAAATCTGTCTTTGCAATTAACTTTCTCTCTAACTTCCTCTCTGTACCTACCCATACAATTTTAATGTTATCTTTAATATTTCTAATTTTTTTTGCTAATGCTATTGCGGGATAAATATGACCACCCGTACCCCCACCGCTAATCATTATCTTCATAATCTAACTCACTCTTTTCTCCCTTTGCAATATTTAATAATATTCCAATTGATACTAAAGATGTAATTAATGACGAACCTCCAGTACTTATAAGTGGAAGAGGTACACCAGTTACAGGTAGCAATCCACTTACAACACCTATATTTATTAATGCCTGTCCAACTATATATATTGTAATTCCAACTGCTAATAATTTGCCAAGTTGATTTTTAGTACGAAGACATAAAGACATTCCAGCAATAGCAAATACTAAATACAAAACAACCACAAAAAGAGAGCCTATTAAACCTAACTCTTCGCCTATTATTGCAAATATAAAATCAGTATGAGGATTAGGTAAATAAGCCAATTTTTGTATACTCTTACCAAGGCCTTTACCAAAAATACCTCCAGATCCCAAAGCTAT
This sequence comes from Actinomycetes bacterium, assembly GCA_030612085.1. Classification (GTDB taxonomy): domain Bacteria; phylum Actinomycetota; class Humimicrobiia; order JAHJRV01; family JAHJRV01; genus JAHJRV01. Next base: position 43,474 of record JAUWOM010000001.1, on the reverse strand, counting down.
AAGAGCTTGTTTTAATTGATAATTATCACTATTTGTATCAGTATCTTCACTTGAATATTCAGATAAAAAACTGGTAATTCTTTCCATTCTGTATTCTGCCTTTGTAATATAGACACCAACAATTAAAAGCCAGATTATCAAAATCAATAGTAAGTGTCGAAATTTAACTTTACCAGTGAAAAGGATGACAAAAAGAGATAACCATATTATTACCGCTGTACCCAAATCAGGTTGTAAAAAAATTAAATACGTAATTATAGCTGAAATTAAAAGTAGTGGAATTACTAAGTGTATAAATCTATTAATGGACTTCTTCTTCCTAACCAAAATGTCCGAAGCAAAAATAATTAAACTTATTTTTGCAAATTCTGAGGGTTGTAGGGAAAAAATTCCCAGATCTATCCAACTTCGAGAGCCCCCTGCACTGATACCTATTTCCGGAATTAATACCAATATCAACAATATTACATTTACAAATATCAAAAGATATGATAGATAACGATATTTATTAAATGGGATATTCATCACAAAAGCTAAAACCACTATTCCAGCCATGGCATGAAGAAGATGCTTTTTCAAAAGATAAAATGAATCATCAAAATATCTTCTTGAATACTCCGTAGAAGAACTGGATATCATAATTATCCCAATTGTAAATAGAAGAATAGTTGATATTAATATGGTGAAATATTCTTTCGAAAATTTAATTCTTTCCATAAAAGTGCATCCCTTACTTACTTACTTATTAACTTATCTTAAGAACCTCTCTCTTGAATACTTCTCCTCTTTCTTTGTAATCTCTAAACATGTCAAAACTTGCACATGCTGGGGATAATAAAATAATGTCCTTCTCATTACATTGCTTAAAAGCTATTTTTACAGCATCTTTAATATCTTTAGCAAAAAACAATTTATTTTCCCTATCTTTACTCAAAGTTGAGGCTATTATATCCGATGTCTCCCCTATGAGTATTAATGTCTTTACATTTACATCAATCTCTTTTCCCAACTCAGAAAAGTCCATTTTTTTATCCCTTCCACCTGCTATTAAAATTACTGGTTTTTTAAAGGATCTTAAGGCTGCTATGGTTGATTGTGGATTTGTTGCTTTAGAATCATTATAAATAAATACTCCCTTTATCCTTCCAACATACTCCATCCTATGTGGAAGGCCTTTATAATCTTTAAGAACATCCACAATAACATCTATATCTATATCATCTAAAATTGAAACTGCTATTGCTGAAAGTACACTTGTTAAATGGTGATGTGGAAATGGAAGTTCTGATATTTTACATATTATTTTCCTATTAGATATATTAGAAACTATTGTATTATCTTCTATTCCTATTCCATTTTTAGGAACTCCCTTATTACTAAAAAATATTGGTTGAGACATTAAATTCTTTTCATGTGATTTTATTAAAGGGTCATCATAATTTAAAATTGCAAAATCTTTTTCTGTTTGGTTTGAAAAAATTCTTAATTTTAATTTAGTATATTCATTTAGATTATAATGTCTATCCAGATGGTTTGAAGAAATGTTTAAAAGAACTCCTATATACGGTTTAAATTGCTCAATCCACTCTAATTGAAAACTGCTTATTTCAGCAATTACTCTTCCATTTTTTGAAATTTTATCCACTATATCAATTAAAGGATTCCCAATATTTCCTGCAACTAAACTTTCCTTTTTAGCAGACCTATATATATCACCAATCAGAGAAACAGCTAATGTTTTTCCATTAGTACCAGTTACCCCTATTATTGGAGCAGATATAAATTTTGCAGCTAACTCAACTTCACTCCATACATCAATACCTTTTTTATTGGCAATTTTTAACAAAGGTAAATCTGCGGGAACTCCTGGACTTACTATAATTAACTCAACCTCATCCAGTAACCAATTTTTATGATGTCCACCCACAAAATCTATTCCTAAACAGTTTAGCATTCTAACTACGCTTGTTAGCTCATCCTTATCTTTTATATCGTTTGTAAGAACCTTTGCTCCAATCTTATTCAAGAATAGTGTAGTACTTATCCCACTTCTTCCTAAACCTATTATAAGAAGCTTTTTACCAACTAATTCTTTTGTAATATCTTTCATAATAGAGAATAAAAAATTAAATGTAATTAGTCTATAAATTTAATATAAAAGAGTAAGTATCCTATAAGAGCAAAAATCAATGATATTAACCAAAATCTAATAATAATCTTTATTTCTGGCCAACCTAATAATTCAAAATGGTGATGTATCGGAGCCATCAGAAAAACTCTTTTTTTCGTAAATTTGAAATATAAAACCTGGATTATTACTGAAACTGTTTCTATTACAAATAATCCTCCAATTATAATTAAGTAGAACTCAACCTTTAAAAGTATTGCAAGTGTTGCAATTATAGCACCCAGACTTAATGAGCCTGTATCTCCTAAAAAAATGTCTGCTGGTGCTGCATTCCACCAGAGCAGTCCAATTGATGCTGCCATTATTGCTGCTGATAAGACAGCCAAATCTAATCCATATTGATATGTATTAGTGTTCCAAAGAACATATGCTATTAATGTGAAAACTGCTAAAACAGCAGCTGTTGTTCCCGCTACTAATCCATCTAATCCATCTGTTAAATTTACAGCATTAGTTGCAGATAAAATCATTATAGGAATCAAAATATAATATCCAAATCCCAGTTCTATTGAGCGATTAATTAGCGGAATTTCCAATTTAGTATCAACATCACAAAATACTATTAAAAGGAATATAAAAAAAATAGAAATAAGTAACTGGAAAAGAAGTTTATATCTTGCAGTTAATCCTAATGATCTATCCTTTTTAATTGATAGATAATCATCAGCAAGTCCAACTAATCCACACAATATAAAAACAATTAGAGCTAAAATGCCTTCAAAAGATATTGGTTCTTCTGGATGTTTTAAATAATGAGCAAAAATGGCAACTAAATAACCGATTGTTGCAGTAATTAATATAATGAACCCACCCATTGTAGGAGTTCCAGTTTTTACCATATGAGTTTGAGGACCATCAACTCTGATTTTCTGCCCTATTTTTCTTGACCTTTGAAATTTTACCCAAAAAGGTGCAGCGATTATTGATAAAATTCCAGCTATTGTAGCAGCGACAATTATATAGCTCAATTAAACCTTCCTATAAGTTTAAATTTTATATTCTTCATTTTTTATCTTATTTTATTTTATTTTTTGTATTTTAGATAGAAACTAATTTTACAATTATCAATTAAAGATATAATATAAATTTTAATTATGAACAGTTAGAAAATCTGCAATTTCATCAAAAGCCATTGCTCTTGAAGCCTTAACCAAAACTATATCTTTAGATTTTATTAAGTTTAAAATATTTTCTTTTATCTCATCATTCGAAGAGAATTGATAAACTTGATCTTTAGACATACCATTTGATAAGGCAGTTTGTGAAATCATTTTTGCATTTTCTCCTCTTGTTAGTAATAAATCAACATTTTGTCTAACAATAAATTTACCAATATTCATATGAGAAATCTCGCTAAATTTTCCCAACTCTAACATATCACCTAAAATTGCAACAGATCTTCTTTTTCTTTTCTGTTTTAAATATGAAAGTACTTTAATCGCTGCCTTCATTGATGTTGGATTGGCATTATAAGAATCATTAATTAACAAAATATTCTTCTTACCCTCCTCAATCTGCATCCTCATTTTAAATGGTTTAACAGATTCTAATCCCTTCTTAATTTGATTAAGATCCATTCCATAACATATACCAACTGCTGCAGCAGCCAGGGAATTTAAAACATACTGATCCCCGGTTATTGGAAGATTTATATCTACCTGCTTATCATTAAAACATAGTTTAAATCTTGGTTTAGCCATTTCATTTAACGTAATATCTTTGGCTGAAACTTGACTATCATTACTTAATCCATAATTAACTACTTTTGAATTGCTGATTGATGAGAATAATGTATACCATTTATCATCCCTGCAAAGGATAGTAACACCATCTTTTGGAATTGCTTTAATCAATTCACTTTTTGCTTTAATAATGTTTTCAACTGTTCCTAAAAGTTCAATGTGAGTATTATTAATCAAAGTCATTACTCCTATTTTTGGTTTGCAAATTTTAGCTAAACGAGTAATTTGATTTAATCCCCTCATTGCTAATTCTAATATTAAAATCTGAATATCGTTATTATATGAAAGAATGGTAAGCGGTACTCCAATTTCAGTATTATAATTTTCAGGAGCACATCCCACTTTGAATTTTTGTTTTAACACTGATTTAATTATTTCCTTGGTAACAGTTTTTCCAACACTACCAGTTATTGCAACAACTTCATATCTACTTATTTTTCTTACATATTTAGCCATCTCTTCCAATGCTTCTTGAGTATTCTCAACGAGTATAATTATCTTATTTAAATATATTTCTCTTTTGAAATTAATCTTATTTTCATCCATTGATGTTAAAAAACCAATAGCTCCTTTTGATAGAGCTTTATTAATAAACTGATGACCATCGCATTTTTCACCCAAAAGTGGTATAAAAAAATCTCCTTTACCTAGAGTTCTACTATCAATAGAAATACTCTTTATAATAGATCCAGGATTCCCAGAAATAATCTTTCCTTTTACTACTTTTGTTAATTCTTTTAAACTTAATTCCATTCTGATTTCATCTCCCTTAACATTTCTCTGGAAATCTCTCTATCATCAAATTCAATAGAGTAATTTGAAAACTGTTGATAATTTTCATGTCCTTTACCTAAAATAAGAACAGTATCCCCCATATTTGCCTTTTTTAATGCAATCTCTATAGCTTTTTTACGATCTAATTCAATTAAATAAGAATGTTCAGCTTTTGTTTTTAATATACCTTTTTTAATCTCAGATGAAATCACTTCTTCTTTTTCTGAGCGTGGATTGTCTGAAGTAATAATTACAAAATCACTTAATCTTCCTGATATCTCTCCCATTATTGGTCTTTTTGCTTTATCCCTATCTCCACCACATCCAAAAAGTGAAATTATTTTCCCTTTGGAAAGCTTCCTGATAGTCTTTATCATACTCTTTATACCAGCAGGAGTATGGGCATAGTCCACAATTACAGAAAACGGTTGACCTTCATCTATTTTTTCGAATCTTCCAGGTATATTCTTTATTAGTTCAATTCCCTTTTGGATGTCTTTGACATCTATTCTCATGCTGACAGCTGTAGAGATAGCAGCTAAAATGTTGTATACATTAAACTCACCAACTAATTCTGTATTAATCCTAAAACTACCTATAGGAGTTACTACTGAAAATTTAGTTCCATTTAGCGAGAAGGCAATGTCTTTCGCATAAATATCAGCTTTCCTCTTTATAGAGTATTTTATCTGCTTAAATCTTGTTAATTTTGATATCTCAAATCCCCATTTATCATCACAGTTTATAATTGCAAATTTAGCACTTATATTATTTTCACCTGTAAATAGTTTCTTCTTTGCTTCAAAATAGTTTCTTATATCACAGTGATAATCCAGGTGTTCATGACTTAGATTGGTAAAAACAACTCCATAAAAGTTAAAAAAATCAACTCTGTGCAGATCTAAAGCATGTGAAGAAACTTCCATAACACAATTTTTTACACCCTTACTTATCATCTTTCTTAAAATAATGCATAAATCAGAGGATTCTGGTGTAGTTCTTTCTCCAACAATCCTGTCTTCTCCAATCCTATATTCAATTGTTCCTATTAAACCAGTTTTGCTGCCAGATTGATTCAGAATTGATTCAATTAAAAATGTTGTAGTTGTCTTCCCGTTTGTACCTGTAACTCCTATCAATTTAATATCTGATGATGGATTCTTATAAAATATATTTGTAAATTGTGCTAAAGCAACTCTTGAATTTTTCACAAGAATTTGGGGATGTTTCTTAATATCTTCCTGCCATTTTTCTACTACAAAGGCTTTTGCCCCCCTCTTTAAAGCTTCCTTGATATATAGATGACCATCAGTTTTTATCCCTTTTATAGATACAAACAGGTTACTTTTTAAGATTTTTCTGGAATCATATGAAATTCCACTTATTAAGGTATCTAAATTACCACTGGTTTTAATTGTTTTTATTTCTTTTATCAGCTCTTTTAATAACATTCTCTTAAATCAATTTTAAAATTCAAAAGTAAAATTCTTGATACCATGACTTTTTCAGAATAATATTTAAAAATATTTTATCATTTTAACCCATTTAGATTAAAAAACAAAAAAAATGGCTTCAAGATTTATTTAAAATTTTAGCACAAAATTTATTGTTCAATATCGGTAGTTAAAGGGGGAATTCGAAGATATTCCAGGGTAAAACTCATTACATCTTTAAATATAGGTGCTGCAACAGTACTACCCCATACAGGTCCTTTTGCAGTAGAGGGCTCATCTATCATAACAATACAAGCTAAAGCTGGATCATCCCCTGGAGCAAATCCCATAAAGGAGGTTATACTTATACCACTATGATATCCTCTTCCACCCTCTATAGGCTTTTGAGCAGTACCTGTTTTTCCACCAACTTTATAACCTTCAATTTTAGCATTCTTCCCGGTTCCCTCCTCCACGACTCTTATCAATATAGATTTTATAGCCTCAGCAGTTTCAGAAGAAATTACTCTTTTTTCAGCAATCTCTGGTTTTGGAAAATAATCTATATCTCCATTCTTTCCATAGATTTTTTTAACTATATAAGGGTTTGGTGCAACTCCGTCATTTAAAATAGTGCATAAGGCTCGAAGTAGTTGAATTGGAGTTACTGATATTCCCTGACCAAAACTTATTGTAGCTTTGCTTGAACCTGACCATTGACTATAGTGATTAAATACTCCAATTTCCTCTCCGGGTAAGTCAATTCCTGTAGATTGTCCAAATCCAAACTTAGAAAGATAATTATAATAAACTTCATCACTCATTTGCTGTGCTAAAATCACAGCTCCAACATTTGCAGAATTAATTAAGATATCAGCAACTGAATAGTCTTTTGCTACTTGTCTAAAAGGTTCACTTATTACTCTTCCTCCAACTTTTATTGTAGGTGGGAGATGAAAAACCATTTCTTTTGATATAGAACCAGAGTCTATAGCAGATGAAGCTGTTACAAATTTCAAAATTGAACCTGGTTCAAAATTATAAGATATTGCAAGATTTTTTAAACTATCGGAATTTGACTGATTGAACCCGTTTGAATCAAAATCGGGATAATTAGCCATAGCAAAAATCTCCCCAGTTTTTGGTTGCATTATTATTATAGTTCCTCTCTTAGCTACAGTTTCTTCAATACCTTTTTTCAATCTGGACTCAGTGTAAAATTGAATATTTTCATCAATTGTTAAATGTACATCATAGCCATCTTCAGGGTCTGATTTTAGTTTATATGTTCCAGGAATAATCCTTCCTAAACCATCCTGTTTCGCAGTCATCTTTCCATCGACTCCATGAAGCTGCTTTTCATATTCCAACTCAAGTCCTGCAAGACCTTTATTATCTAATCCCACAAAACCAATTAAATGACAAGCCTGAGAATCCTTTGGATAAAATCTTTTATCTTCCCTGGCACTGTAGATCCCATCTAAATTTAATTCCATAACTCTGTTTGCTAACTCAGGGCTGATTTTACGAGTAATATATTCAAACCCACTATTGGATCTTGAAAGTTTCTCTTTCAAACTTTCTACATCCATATTTAATATTTCACTTAGTTTGATGGCATCATTCAATGGATCCTTCACAAAATAAGGATTAGCGAATAATGTAACCTGATGTAAACTGAGAGCTAACTCCTTTCCATTTTTATCGTAGATCTTACCACGTTGAGCAAATAGGTTATAATCTCTATCGTGTTGATTAGTTGCAAAATCATCATATTCTTGAGCCTCTAAAACTTGTAGGTTAATCAAACGATAAGATAAAATTAGAAAGGATAAGATGATGATTAGGAAAATAAATATAGGTCTAAATTTATCCTTAGCTCTTCTGATGATTCCCATTTTATACCCTTTCCTTAAAGATTATGGAAATAGAAGAGTTAGAATTGTTTTATATATATCTTCTTTAAATTCAGGATTAAAAAAGCTTTCATACCCTGAAGATCCTACTTGAGTATCTTGGTCCTCTTCTAATGATTTTTGCTGCTTGACTAATTGGTATGTATCAATATTTATATAATTTATTTCATCAGGGTTAGACATACTTAAATTAACTATTGCTTCTTCATAAATTCTCTGAGGTGATTGTAATTGAGCTATTTTGAAATTTAGTCTTTCCTTAATTTCACTTTGATAATTGATTTCTTTTCTTATCTCATTAATTGTCAATTGACTTTGAGCAGCCTGAAAATTGAGCAAAATAATTGAGAAAGATAATAACCCTATCAAAACAATTGAAGTAATAAAGAATGTTAAGGATATTATACTTCTTCTTGTTTTTACTCTCTCCTGTTCAACTAAGTAAGACTTAGTTTTCCTTTTTGACCTTTTTCTTAATAAAATTTCAGCTCTTGTATTAATCACCGTATCTCCTTAAATATTTTTAAATCAAAGGGGTTGGACCTTTTCAATTGCTCTGAGTTTAGCACTTGATGCCCTTGGATTTTTCATCACCTCTTTACTTGTTGGCATCAAGGCACCCTTAGAAATTACTTTTGCCTTATCTTTCCTGTCACAAGTACAGACAGGAAACCACTCAGGGCAAATGCAGCCATCAATCAGTTTTAGAAAAGTATTTTTAACCAGCCTGTCTTCTAATGAATGATAAGAAAGAACTACAATTCTTCCACCAACCTCAAGTAACTTGAATATATCCTCAAGTCCTTGTTTAAGAGAATTTAGCTCATCATTTACTTCTATCCTTATCGCCTGAAAGATCCTCTTTGATGGATGGCCTTTTCTTCTTGCTTTACCACTAACTGCATTATTAATAATCTTTGTTAATTCTAATGTTGTCTCTATCTTTTTTTTCTTTCTGTGATCAACTATAACCCTTGCAATTTGATATGAATATCGTTCCTCACCATACTTTTTAAATATCTCATTTAACTTTTCTTCTGAATAAGAGTTAATAACTTCATATGCAGTCAATTTTTGAGAAGAATCCATCCTCATATCTAAAGGACCTTCTTTAATGTAGCTAAATCCCCTTTCAGGATAATCAACATGAGCCCAAGAAATCCCTAAATCATAGAGTGCTCCCGATATAGTAGAAAGATCCAACTCCTTTGCTATGTAAAGAACATCTTTAAAATTTCCGTGTATTAATTTAAAACTTGTCTTGTATTTAGATAATCTATTTCTGGCGGCGCATAAGGCCTGTTTGTCTCTATCTATACCTATTAATATGCCTTCGGGGGCAATTGCTTTAATTATTTCTTCAGCGTGACCTGCGCCGCCTACTGTATTGTCGATTATTATTGACCCATTTTTAGGTCTTAATATATTTATAACTTCATCTAACATCACAGGCACATGCCACGGTGTTAAATGTTGTTTATTAAAATCCAAGATCCTCTATATCTTTTGATATTTCTAAAAATTCTTTATCTGCTTTCTTAAAAAATTTATCCCAATTTTTCTTTGACCATATCTCAATTCTTCCCCAAACCCCAACACAAGCAATCTCTTTTTCAAGTTCTGCATATTCTCTAAGAGCTGAGGGAATAGTTACCCTTCCCTGCTGATCTATGAATTCCTCGCTTGCAGATGATGAAATCCATCGAACATATTCCTGTACTTTTTTCCTTGATATTGGTAGAGCTTTAATTTTATTTTCAAGTGATGCAAATTCATCAAATGTAAATAAAAATAGGCATTTTTCATTAATGCCTTTTGCTATAACAAAACCATGCTCCAATTGGGGTCTAAATTTAGAAGGAATAAATAATCTACCTTTTTTATCTAAGTTGTGAAAAAAAGTACCAAGAAACACTCTAATCCCCGTTCTATTTCAGTAAATTTTACAAGTTGTGTATTCTATATTTCTATATAGAATCTATAAATCCTCCATTTTCATCCACAATATACCACAATGCCCCTCTGAATGTCTATAAATTTTTTAAAAATTTTTAAAAATTTTTAAAATAATATTTTGAGTTAACTTTTTTTTCTACTTTTAATAACGTAAACAAAGAAATTTTAATTATAAAAAGGGATCATAAAAAGGATTCAGGTCTTGACATAAGACATATCAAAAACAGTGTCAGGTTTTGACACTATAAGATTTTTTTAATTAATGGTAAGTTAAGTACCAGATCTTGATATAAGACACATCAAAAACAGTGTCAGATATTGCAATATAGAAGAATATATTCAAGTGTCATTGCGAAGGACAAAGTCCTGAAGCAATCTCATTTAGTGTAAACTCATCAAGTTATATAATTGAGATTGCCACGTCGCTAATGCTCCTCGCAATGACAAGTGTATATAAGGGGTTAGGTCTTGATATGAGACATATCAGCTTTGGGTATATAGATATGTCTCTCTTATAAGGATAGTGTGGTAAATAGAAGAAAAAATTATTCTTCCTCTTCCTCTTCTTCGTAAGGAACAACTTCAGTTTCTCCTCCCATTTTCTCTACAAGTATCTCTATCTTCTTTTCAGCTTCATTCAATTTTTTTAAGCAGTAGGTGGAAAGTTTTATTCCTTTCTCAAAATTTTTTAAGGATTCCTCTAAATTCAAATCACCTTTTTCTAAAGTTGAAACAATTCCCTCAAGCTCTTTTAAGACTTCATCAAAATCTCTCTGTTCTAAATTTTCCTTATTCATTATTCCTCCTTTTATAATCTAAATATCTTAATTTTTATTTGCAAATATCAGTAACTTTTTCATAAGCATCCTTTTCTAAAACTTCACATACAATATTTCCCTTGTAAAGAAGTATATCGACCTGCTGACCTATTTTTATATCATCTGAACTTCTTACAATTGTCTTTTCTGGGACCATACAACAAACACTATACCCTCTTGATAGTATGGCAAGTGGACTCAGGGTATTCAGCTTTTCAGATAAATTCTTAAAAGAACTCTTTCTTTCATTAATTATGACAGATATTGCCTTTTGTAAGTCTCCATAAAGGTAATTTGCTTGGTTTTTAAGATTTGTAGTAACCCTTGGCAAACTTGTTTTTAGTCTGGTTATATAACTATAGATTTGATTCAAAAGTTCAGATTTCTCTGGCATTACCATTTCAGCAGCTGCAGATGGAGTTGGTGCTCTTAGATCAGCAACAAAATCTGATATTGTAAAATCAGTTTCATGGCCAACTGCACTTATAATTGGAATTTCTGAAGAAAAGACTGTCCTTGCAACCTCTTCTGTATTAAATGCCCATAAAGCCTCAAGAGAACCTCCACCTCGAGCTAAAATTATTACATCAACCTTCCCATATTGATTTAAATTATCAATAGCTCTACAAATCTCAGAAGAAGCAGATTCTCCTTCTACACTGGAAGGACTAATAACTAAGTGATGATTTTCGAATCTTCTATTCAATACATTTTTTATATCATGAAGGACTGCACCACCTAAAGAAGTAACAACCCCAATTCTTGAAGGTAAAAAAGGTATTGGCTTTTTATATTTAATATCAAAAAGACCTTCAGCTTTCAGCTTCTTCTTAAGCTGCTCAAATGCAATTAGTAAAGCTCCTTTTCCTTTTGGCTCTATGTATCTAACAACTATCTGGTATTCTCCTTTTCTCAAATACAGAGTCACTCCTCCTCTGGCCAAAACCTTCATACCATCCTCTGGCATAAACTTAAGATTACGATTATCACCTGAAAACATAACTGACCTAATTTTTGAATTCTCATCTTTTAAATCAAAATACATATGACCTGAACTGTGATGATGAAAATTGCTGATCTCTCCCTCAACCCATATATCCGGATAATTTCCTTCCAACAGTTTTTTCAATTCAAAATTAAGTTCACTTACTTTATAAATTTTTCCCTCTAACCTATTAATTTCATTAAAATCTTCCAACTATTTTCCCTCCATATATAATTTTAATATTTTTACCTGAATTGAATTTCTACTTTTCTTTAAATTGCTAATAAAATTTTTAAATATTTTTATAATCTTATGAATTTTTTTTAGATAAAAAATCTATCATTGATTAGACTAAATATATCACAAATTTTAAAAACTATATCGTAGTTATTTATAAGATAGAGATTTTTAGGAAGGAAAAAATCAAATTAATTAGTTCTCATTATCATTTTTCTTTGAGGACTTTTTAGGATATTTAAAATCCTTTGGTTTATCATTAAATTTCCTGGAATCTGTGGTATAGAATCCGGGACCTTTAAAAATTATTCCAACTGAAGAAAAAATTCTTGTAGCCTCTTCTCCACAAATTGGACATAAAACTATATCAGTCCCATTTAATTTTTTAAATAATTCAAATTCATTTCCACAAAAATCACATTTATATTGATATATTGGCACTTTTTATCACCTCACAGTTTCGAGATAATATAACTCAATTTAATTCAATTGTCAAGATTTCATTAAGTTGAATTTAAGTAATAAAAATTTATATTTTATTTTTTTACTTTTTTAAAATTTTTTATACTTTATTGCTTACATTCTACTTTTTCATCTGTTCTAAATATTCATTTAAAATTTTTGCAATTTCTGGATCATCTTCTACTTCTGGATCCAATTTAAGCAGTTCTCCTTCAAATTCTTTAATCTTTCCAACAGAGCTAAATTTTACAATCAGCTTTCCTAATTTCTTTCCCAACACCTGACTTTCAACTATCAATGCATCTGATTTTTCTTCCCTTTTTATAACAACAGGTTCCATTGTTATTTGATTTGAAGAACCTGCAACAATGATATCAACAGCATCTATAGATTTAGCTATTTTCTCATCTATCTCTCTTCCAGCTGATGATAAGACTATTATTATATTTGCTTTTAACCTTAAATCATCAATAATTTTGTTAATAGCTTCTATTGGATCTATAGTTTCATATTTCTCTATGTTATCACTTTCAGAGCTTTCTTCTAATGGATATGGACTTATTCCTATTATAGCTATATTTCTTCCTGATGTTTCAATAATAGTATATGCATCAAAAACTAAACTTTTATCTTGCCTGGATACTAAGTTCGCACTTAAAATAGGAAACTCAGCTTTATCATTTAAATCTAATAATTCATCCATTTTATATTTAAGGTCCATTGAACCTAGTGATATCGCATCATACCCCAAGAGATTCATAAATTTAATCATTATTTCACCTTTGCTATATTCAGTATCATAATGTCCTGATAAAGCACTTCCAGCATCCAAAATAATGACATTTTCTTTTTGACTCTCTATTTCTCTAATTACTGTCGCCCTCCGGGCAACTCCACCCTGTCTTGGGTTTCAACCGCATGGTTGAATATTACCTCTTGTGTCATTAGTATGAAGCAATGTAATTTGTATTGGCTCAAATATTTGCTCCTTTTCACCAACACCTCCCCTTTCTTCTAAAGGTACAAATTCAATAACTTTGTTCCAATCGATTTCACCAGGTGCTTTCTCACCTTTACAGCTAAACGATGAAGCTAAGCCAACTACAAAAAACGTAAATATTACAAAAGCAGAAATATATTTAACTATTTTATTCATCAAAAAAACTCCTTAGAAGTTTCTCTTTTTTTCATTTAAAATTATGAGCTTTTAGTTTATATGAAATTATACCAAATCTCATTATATATAATACATAACCTTATAAGAGTTTTAAATAAATTTAATCTTTCTTTTGAGAAATTAGATACTTAAATTTATCAATAAGTAAAGATGCTGAATCTTCATAAGAGTATTTCTTTGCAATTTCTACAGAATTTTTTGAAAATTCATTATATATATTTTTATCAGCTAATAATTTCCTGATTTTCTTTGAAAATTCAATAGGAGAGTTTCTTGTTAAGAACCCAGCTCTTTTATCAATATTTAGTTCCTCTACACACATTGACCTAACTGCTACTATGGGTAAGGCACATGTCATAGCCTCCAGAACTACTAATCCTTGCGTATCTTTTTTTGATGGGAAAAGAAACAAATCAGATTCTTTATAATAATTAGGTATTTCATTATACGGTTTTGAATCTATAAATAAGACTTTATCGTTAATGCCAATTTCTTTAACCTTTTTCTCCATTTTTTTTCTTTCTGGACCTTCCCCAACTAACATTAAATAAGTATCAGGAAAATCTGAAATAACCATGGGAAAACTATCCAATAAAATATCTAAGTTTTTTTCTTTAGACATCCTTCCCACAAAAAGTAAAATTTTACTTTCTTTGCTAATTTGATATTTTTCTCTAACAAAATCTCCTGAAGCTTTATTAAACATTTTAAAATTGATTCCAGTAGGAATAACCTCAATAGGAGCTATTACACCACGGGTTCTTAATACTTCCTTTACTGTTTCTGAAGGAGTTACTACCAAATCACAATTATTAGAAAAATCTACACTTAATTTTATTGCCATTTTCTTTATAAATTTTTGAGGTAATGGAATGTAATGAGAATAATTTTCATAAAAGGAGTGGTGAGTAAAAACAAGTGGTATATTATATTTCTTTATCAATCTCTTCACAACCTGTCCAAAAATTATTGGATGCTGTATATGTATTATGTCAAACCCTATCTTGGAAAATAATTTATCCATTTTTATATATGTGGGTACAGGGATTCTTATGCTCTTTTGTATTATTGAAGGGACAGATCTTAACCTGAAAATATATTCCTCATCTTCTTCATAATCAGGGTATGAAGGAGCAAATATATAGACTTCATGTCCCAATTTTCTAAACTGTTTTGCAAATAGATCAATGGAAACTATAACTCCATTTATAAATGGCTTATATCCTTCAGTTATAATCGCAATCTTCAAAATATATCTCCCTTATTAAAGATTAATATAATGAACCATTAATTTTATCTAAATTTTAAAATAGTATTTAGAAGTTACTTACTATATACAATATTTCCATTTAAAATTGTATAACAAACATCTATATTTAATATATCTTTTGGTGAAATTTTAAAAATATTCTCAGATAAAACAACTAAATCAGCTAACTTTCCAACATTAATAGAACCCTTTATATCCTCATCCCCTGATGCATAAGCTCCTTCTAAAGTATAGGAATATATGGCTCTTCTTAGTGTTAACTTATGTTCTGGGTACCAACTCCCATCTGGATAGCCATCTTCTCTTTGTCTTGTGATCGATACATAAAGATCCCTAATGGGGTTAATAGTTTCTACGGGACAATCAGAACCAAAAGTCATATGAACACCATTTTTTACCAATTTATCCCAGGCATAAGACCACTTACATCTTTCACCCCATCCTTTTTCAGCCATCTTCATATCAGAAGCGAGATGATAGGGTTGCATTGATGCTATCAAATTTAGATTTTTGAATCTAATAAAATCCTCTTTTCTCAGAATCTGGACATGTTCAATTCTATTTCTTAATTTTTTCCTTTCACTTTTTCTTATTTTCATACTTTTACTCGTATTTTTTATACAATTATTTTTATAATCATTCTTATAATTATATACACAGTTTCTTAATACTGTTTCATTTTCATAATTTTTTAATACCCTTTCATAAATATCTAAAACTTCCTTATTAGCTCTATCTCCAATTGCATGCATTGCAAAGTTAAGTCCAAGTTGATTTGCACTTCTTATCAGTCTTTCTACTTCTTCCTTTTCCATCACTTTTATTCCATAGTTATTTTCATCATCTTTATATGGCTCAATCATATAAGCAGTTCTTGAACCCAAACTCCCATCATAAAAAAGTTTAATTCCTCCAATTTTCGTCCACCTATCATCAAGTTTAGTATTTCTTTTGAAATCATATAAATCTTCTGGCTCAATTTGTTCAAAGAATGAGTATATTCTCAGATTCAACTCCCCTTCACTATTTAAATCAAATAGAATTTTTTGTCTATTCATACTTTCCATGTTATGTACACTTGTAATTCCTACTTTATTGAAATTTTTAGATGCAGTTTTAACTGCACCATAAATATTTCTCTTACTCTTTATCTTTATCTCTTTTGAAGTAGTTGATGAATTCAAAACTGGTGTTGGAAGGATATCTTCGATATTTTCCTTTTTTATCTTTTTCAAAACTAAATAAATTGCATTCTCTTTTAATATTCCAGTTGGAGTTTTGCTAATATATTCTCTTACAATCTTCCCTCCTGAAGGATCTAAAGTATGCTCATTAATGTCAGCTTTTTTTAATGCAACTGAATTTACCCATATACTATGCCCATCCTTTTTAAATAGAACTAAAGGATTTTTGTTGCAAACTTTATCAAGGTCAGCTTTTGAAGGAAGCTTGATCTCTTTCCAATCATTTTCATTCCATCCATAACCCAGAATCCATACATTTGGTTCAGTATTTTCTACTCTTGTCTTAACTTTCTCTATCACCTCTTCTTTTGATTTTGTATTACTTAAATCAATTCCAATCAAACTTTTAGCATAGCCTAAAAGATGAACATGACTATCAATAAAACTAGGAAGAACTACTTTTCCATTTAAGTCAATAGACTCATATTTGCTATTAGCCTTTGATTTAATTTCAGCATTATTACCTATATCAATAATTTTCCCTTTTCTAATAAGTAAAGCTTCTACCTTTGGCTTTAAAAAATTCATAGTATAGATATTTCCATTAAATAAAACTAAATCTTTCTTCATTTATACCACCAAAATACATAAGTAAATTAATTACCATAAATTTTTATAATTTTAATCAAAAAATGTGAGGAAATTAATCATTTATATCTTTATAATTAATATTATATAATATAAAGCTTGAAATATTATACAATTCTAAGTCTGAATTGTATTATAAAATGTCAACTTTAAAAAATATTGATGTAAAATTTAAAAAATATTTAAATATAGGAGAATATATTGGAATTTTATAAAGTAGCGAATTTAATTAAGCCTAAAAAGATTGTTATTGAAGAATTAAAAAAACCTGAAATAAAATCTGATGAGGCGCTTATTAAAGTAAATTATGCTGGAATCTGTGGTACAGATATTGCAATTTATAATGGTGATTACAAAGTTCCATTACCATTGATATTGGGACATGAATTTACTGGAGAGGTTATTGAAGTTGGTGAAGATGTGAGCAATAAACTTATAGGAAAAAGAATTACAGTAGAAATAAATAATACTTGTCTTTCTTACCCTAAAAAGACAAAGTGTTCTGCATGTAAAAAAGGATTATCCACTCATTGCCTTAAAAGAACGGTTCTGGGAATAATAAATGCTGATGGAGCATTTGCACAATTTGTAAAAGTTCCAGCAAAAAATATTCATATATTACCTGATAATATATCAGACGAAGAGGGAGTTTTCATAGAACCATTAGCAGCTGCTATTCAAACTTTCGAACTCTCAAAATTCAAAATTGGAGATAAAGTTGCTGTAATTGGAATTGGAAGATTAGGGATTCTAATCTGCTCTGTTGCAAATTCATTGGGAGCAGATGTAATTGCAATATCCCGCTCAAAGGAAAAACTGGAAAGAGCTAAGATTTATGGTGCATTAGAAGTAATAGATGTAAATGACTTAAATTTAATCTCAAAAGTAAAAGATTTAACTAATGGTCTTGGAGCAGATATAGTGGTGGAATCAACGGGATCAGAAAATGGATTTAATCTCGCTGTAAACCTTGTCAGACCAAAAGGAACAGTAGCCTTAAAATCAACTCACGGGATTTTAATTAATAATGTTGACCAAACAAAGATTGTGGTAGATGAGATAAAAATTCAGGGCTCAAGATGTGGACCATTCTCTAAAGCTATTTATTTTTTAAGTAGTAACAAGATAGATGTAAAACCCTTAATTTCAGAAATTTTTCCCCTTGATGAAACAGAAGAAGCTTTAAAACTAGCTCAACAAGAACCCAAAATTCTCATTAAATGCAACTAATAATTTATAGAGAAAGCTTTAAGAATAGCTCAACAAAAAATCAAGATTCTCATTAAATGCAACAAAATATCCAAATATTTTTAGATAAATATACTTTTAATTTCAATATAATTAATAGATCCATCTTCAATTTCTTTTTTTAAAGCATTCTTAACTTCTCCCTTTGCGGAGAAGTATAGAATCTGCCACCCTGATTCAGAAATTTTCTTTAGTGTTTGAATCTGTCTTTGCAATCTATCAGGGTCAGCTTTTATAAATGGGTCATCCATGATAAAAAATCCTTTTTTACCTTTTAAGAGCTTTTCGCCAAGCGAAAGTCGAATAGAAAGGTATAATTGGTCGTAAGTACCTCCTGATAATTTCTCAGCTTCTAATATAGCTCCATCCTTACGCTTAACCTCAATTTGTCCAATCTCTTGGTTGAAGAGTACTTCCTCATAAAGACCATTTGTTATCTCATTAAAATACTTAGAAATAGGACTTTCTTTACCAAAAAGTTTAGAAATTTTTTCTTTTTCTTCTATTTCTATTTCTTTAAAAATTCCCATAACTTTCAAGACTGAATCTCTATTACTTTCATTTTCGTTTATAAACTTCTGCAACTTCTCGCTAACTGCCTTTAAATCTACTGATGTTTTACAATATAAATAATCTTCTTCTGATTGCAGAATATCATTTGACTTTCTTTCTATCTTTCCTAAATCCTCTTGAAAATTAGTCATCATTCCTTCTAAATAGTCTAATCTACCCTTATATGACTCTTTTTCTTCTTTTAATTTTAGAACAATTTTTTCATCGTATTTTATATTCTTAGCTCTGTCTTTATACACTTCAAGCTCTTTGATTTCTTCATCCCAATAGGGAATATTTTCTTTTAGTATTTTACCCTTCTCTCCAAAAAGGTTTATTAAAATACCCTGTTGTGTTCCAATTAATCCACTTAATTCTTCCCTCATCTTTTTTTCTTTTTTATCTTCATTTAAACATTCATCTTCAAACTTTTGGATATTTGAACTAATGTTTCCAATAGTTCCTCCACTTAAATTGAACTTCGAAATATCAAACTTAATCATTTCAAATTCCTTTGCAAGCTGAGACTTATTTCTTGCAAATTTCCACTTAAACATATATGAGATTATGGTAGAAATTAAAGATAATACTCCTATTATTAAAATAAATAATAATAATGGTGATGAGAATAATGATGACAATGATGAAGATGATGATAATAGGAGTGTAATAATACTTCCAAGCAAAGATATAGTGAGTATTATTTGAGAAATTTTTGCTAAAGAAGCGAAAAAATTATTTTTAGTTTTTTCCCCTGCTATTTTTTCTTTATTTGATTGATAATTAGTTATCTTTGGTCTAATTTCTTCATTTATCTTTCTCAGTTTGTCTCTAAAAACTTCAAGATATCGTTCTTTTTTTTCCAATTCTTTAACTTCTGGAAAATCTTTTTTCTTAAGTTTTTTAAGAGCTTCCCTCCCTTTTTCGTATTTCTCTCTTTTTTGAGCATGTTCGAATTTTTTAATCTCTTCTATTATTTGTTCTTTTTTTATTCTGTTTTCTACCAATTCTTTCTCTACTTTATCAAATTCTTCTTCCTTAATTTCTTCGATTAAACTCGCAATTTCTCCAACTAGTGTTCCTACATTTTCTATTCTTGACTTCAATTTTTCATCTCCAATGTCACGGAATTTGCCACTTGGTGTTATTTTACCTATTTCTTCAAGAGTTTGTTTTATTTGGGAAATATCTTCAGTCCTTAAGCCTGTAAGTTGATCTGTTACATTAGTATAAAATTCACTTTCCCGAGTAATAGAGAGATCACTATTTCTTATTATAAAAATATTGCGACATTCAGATGGAGTTAAATCTGCTACTTCTGTTAAATCCCCCTTTTCTGGTAGTTTAATTTCTTTATACTTATAATCTTCTATAATTACATAGCCCTCTGGATATTCATCTACTCGATCTATACTACGTTTAAAATCTCTGATATTTCCCCCTAATAATAGTTTTATAAGAGCGTCTATTGTTAGAGTTTTTCCATCCTCATTATTACCCCAAAATAAATTGAAATCAGCCAGTTGAAAAGGATTTTTATTCTTTAAAGGACCATACCTTGTTATTAGAAACTCATTTATTTTCATAACTTAGTCTCCATCATTGCTTTAATTGCTATTTCACGCATTTGCTTTTTCTTTTCTTCTTCATAATCGGTATACTTAAGTTTCTCTATGAAGTTTTTAAATAAATCATCCTTAAGTATTATTCGTATATCTCTAAATTCGTAGTGTTCCTCATCGCTTTTCCCTGAAGAAATCTTTTTTATTTGTTTTACAAGTTCTTCCTCACTTATTCCAATATCTTCACTATTTACAAAACCTCTAACTGTTAGAATAGCCTTAGCATTTTTTTGAAGATTAATAAAACATTCTTTCACAATCTCTAAAGGCTCTTTATCTGTAAATGGATCAAATTTTATATCAACTCCTTCATAATGAGGGGTATCAAGAACATATTCCTTAGGCGACTTCCCAAGTTCAAAGATATTTATTTTCCTCTGCCCTACTTCTCTTTTAGTTATTGATACAGGAGACCCAGGATAAACAAAGAATCCTCCATTTTTTAATACCCACACATTAAAATTCTTATGAAAATGTCCTGCAAGTATATAATCAATATTCAAATCCTTAAAATAAGAAAGTTTAACAGGCATATATCTTTCCTCACCCTCATCTCCAAAATCTTTTCTAGAAAAGAAGGCATCAAGCAGTTCACCGTGATAAAGTAAGATATTTTTCTTATCAGGACTTATGTTGTCCTTTAATAGTTGTAGTTTATTAAAAATGTCTTCTCCCTTTATAGGTTCAAAGGGTAATCCCCATATTCTTACGTCTTTAAATTCATCAAAAGGGCTGTTTAAGTCACTTAAAATTTTTACTTCTCCAAAATACATACCACTTTTATATGAATCTTTGTCATGATTTCCAGGAATAAGGATAATTTTAAAACCAGAATTGGAGAAAATATCTCGTATTTTAGGTTTGAGGTTTTCAGCATTAATGCCTTTATCGAAGAGATCACCACTTATTATAAAGAGTTCAATTTTTTCCTTCTTTCCAATTTCAATGAGCTCCTTAAGAGTCACCCATCTTTCATCGTCATATTCTCTTAAATGTATATCTGCAGTATGAAGTATCTTCATCTTTAAAATATCTACCTTTTGTATTTTTTTAAAAATCTATTTGAAATATAAACTTGTTTAATAATTATATTCTAATTTAAACTTATTATATTCTAACAAATATAGGTAATTCATTAAAATTTTTCAAAATAAAATTTATACCTTAAACTCCTAATGATATTAAAGAAAGGTTGATTTACAAAATTCTATTAATTTTATTTATATAAAAATACCCATCTATCATAAACAGACGGGTATTTAAAGAGTCAATCTATAAGCCGAGTTCTGTTCCTATCTAACTTTTAAAAACATAAAAATTAAATAAGTAGTGATCATCTATCTAGGATGACAGTTACCTATCACCTCAAGCAGCCTACCCGAGAGTAGAGCGAGCAACCCCTAATACTCTCCTATTTGGCCTTGCTCCAGACGGGGTTTTCCAAGCCAATCAGTCACCTGATTGCTGGTGAAGCTCTTACCTCACCTTTTCACCCTTACCCTATTAGATCAATTTATAAAAGAAACTTCTCAAGCCTAAAAATTAACAAATAGCAATATTGACAATAAATAGTGATAGTAATTTTTTAAAATAATTCTAAAATTACTATCTTATCCAATTGTTAGAATCTATATTTAATTTTAAAGATCTAATAGGGCGGTATATTTTCTGTGGCACTATCCTTGAAGTCACCTCCACTGGGTGTTACCCAGCATCTTGCCCTATGGAGCCCGGACTTTCCTCAGAAGTAAAACTTCTGCGATCACCCAATTGACTCATATAAGATTATACCATTTTTAGAAAATCTAATAAACTATAAAATAAAAAAATATGGAATAATTTATAAAATATCTAAGGATGAAGACAAAGAAAAGGGATTAGGTTTTGCAATATAATGTTTTTAGTTTATATACTTTCATTACATAATTTTATTGATTTAATTTAGTTGCGATGTAATTATCTACTACTTCTTCTAATATTTCTAATGGCATGCTTCTATAAAATTATGTTTAAAATTACATACAAAACTAATCTAAGAAATGTTGTTAAACTGATTATAAATGCGGATTATAGTATAAAAGAAGTAAGAATATTAAATATAAATTTTAAAATTCTTATTAAAAAAGGGTGGATTCAGTTTCATTTTCTACAAAACGAACTTCAACATCTTTATCAAGAGATGAATTAATTGCTTTATTTACAAGTTTATCAGCAGCTTTAATTACACTTCTTGGGACATTTAAAAGACTAACTTTTCTATAAGCACTAAGTAATAATCTCACTTTTTGATGAAGAATTTTTAGATTTGGACTCTTAACTTTCCATCTCTTCTTTAATTGATTTACCATTAGTTTGCTATCACATTTTATCTCTATTTCATCTGCACCAAATTCCTTCGATATTTCTAATGCTCTTAGTAAAGCAATATACTCTGCTACATTATTAGTAGTTTTTCCAATAAATTCACTAACTTCCTTTATTAGTTTTCCTTCTTTATTAAAAATTAGAATTCCGATTCCAGCTGGTCCTGGATTTCCTTTTGACCCTCCATCAGTAAATAAAATTAGCTTCTTATATTCTTTAGTCTTCTTTTCATTCATATTTCACCTTATGTTAATATTAATATTCTCTCACAAAAATTGCAATGATAAAAAATATTAGGATCTCTCATAGAATCAACTTTTATTGATGGTAGTTGCATATTACAGCAACTACATATACCATCTTCTAAAACAGCTACCACTCTTCCCCCTTTTTCCTCCCTTAAAGATTCATACTCTTTTAAAATCTCTGGATCTAAATGGCTTATTAAATTATTCCTTCTATCAGTTAATTCAGACATCTCTTCATCAATTTCTTTTTCCCTCTGAGTTAGATTTAATTCTTTAGTTTTAATTTCAGATAAATCACTGTCCAACTCTTTTTCTTTTAACTGTATTACTTTAAGATTTTCATCTATTTCTTCCATCAGTTCTAATATTTTTGTTTCTTTTTTATCCATTTTTGATTTTAGAAAAATTACTTCCTTATTAATACCCTCAAGCTCTTTAGGAATTGTAATTCTACCACTATAGAGTTTTTCTTCCTCCCTTTTAATTTTCCCTGTTAGAATGGATACCTCATCATTTATCCTTTTCTGATCTAATTCTGTGGAGTGTTTTTCTTGGTAAAGATTTTCAATTTCCTTTCTTAATTCTTTAATTCTTTTGTTTAACTTTTTTATTTCCTCTCTTTCAATTAGATTCTCTCTAATTGAAGTAAGTTCATCAACCCTTAAATCTGCCTTTTGCAAATCAAGTAAAATTGTGGGGCCAGATCTATTACTCATGTTTAATAGTCTTTCCATTCTTAATAGTAAATAACAAATTTAAATCTTCATCCATTACAACTATGTCAGCCTTCTTTCCTTCTTCTAAACTTCCTAAAATTTTATCAAATTTAATTGATTTTGCTGGATTTATAGTTGCCATTTTTATTGCATCCTGAATTGAAGTACCGACCATTTTTACCATATTTTTAAAAGCTTCATTCATATTTATAACACTTCCAGCTATTGTACCATCTTTAAGTGTTGCTTTTCTATTTTCAACTAATATTTCTTTATTAAGGAAATTATATTTACCATCACCTAAACCTGCTGCTTTATTAGCATCTGTGATTAAAACTACATTTTCTACTCCTATATTATCTATAAGCATTTTTATTCTTGAGGGACAAACATGAATACCATCACAAATTATCTCAGTATATATTCCTTTTGATTGAAAAATAGCTCCAACAACTCCAGATTCATTATGATCAAAACCTCTCATAGCATTAAAACAATGATTTACATGATTGTATCCATTTTTAAAAGCCTTTACAGTTTGTTTATATGTAGCATCTGTATGACCTAAGCTTATAATTATGTCATTTTGCTTAAGTAAATTTACAATTTCTTTAGATCCTTCAAGTTCAGATGCCATAGTTACCATTTTAATTTTATTATTTGAAGCAGATATATAAGATGACATTTCATTTAAATCTGGATTTCTTATCCATTCAGAATCAATTGCGCCATGTTTTTTAGGATTTAAAAATGGACCTTCTAAGTGAATACCCAGAGGTTCTGCTATATAATTTGAAAATTCAAATATTTTAATAATATTTTTTAATTTCTTAATTGTTTCTTCAAATATTGTAGGAACAATAGTTATAAGAAATGATGTAACTCCTGTTGATGTTACCCATTGAGAGTAATTTAAAAATTTTTCAGGTAAATCCTTATTAAAAGATACACCATTTCCTCCATGACAATGAATGTCAATAAATCCAGGACAAACTATCTTACTCTTAACATCAATTATTTCAAAATCTTTAGGAATAGAAATTTCATCTAATCTTCCAACACTTTTAATAATTGATTTTTCAATTAAAATAACTCCTTCTTGAATAATTTCAAAAGGTGTTATTATCTTTCCACCACTTAAAGCTAATTTCATATCATTAAAGTTAAGTTTCTAATCTTAATTAACATACTAATAAAAAGTAATATTAAATTTATATATTAATAAATATCTGTATCTTTTCAAATTTTATAACAATGATTATTTTTTTTAAATGAATCCTTACTTAATTTTTGTGATAAATTCTTTTATTCTCTTTTAAGAATTTTAAAAAAGTCTATTTTTTTTATAGGTATTTCAGAAATTAATATAGCTAAAAATATTAACAAACCTCCAAATGCCCTATGCAGAATAAAAGTTTCACCACCCAAAGTCCATGCAAACAATGCAGCAAAAACAGGTTCCAGTGCAAATATAAGAGAAACTTTTATTGGTGATGTAAATTTTTGAGCAACTAATTGAATAATAAAAGCTGATATTGTTGGAAAAAGGGTCAAAAATAAAATTACCCAGATAACTTTTTTTGATGAGATAGAAAATGGAATTTTAAAAATTTCTCCAAAGATAAAACTTATAATACCAACAAATAGAAATTGTTGGAAACTGAGTATATAAGGATCAATATTATTTTTAACATACTTATCTGTAAATAAAAGATGGATTGCATAAGCCATTGCTGTTATAACAGTAAGTAGATCTCCTTTATTAATATCTTTTAACCCTCCAGTCAAGAACCATAATCCAGTTAGAGAGATGAACACCGCAACCAGTCTTGGAAATGAAGGTGGTTTTCGAAAAATAATAAGATGAAAAAATGGTACAAAAGCAACAAAAAGTCCAGTTATAAAACCAGAATTTGATGCTGTAGTAATCCCAAGACCAATAGTTTGTGGTATATAAAGAAAGCAAAGAAATAGACTCAGGATAAAACCTGCTTTTAAGTTTGAAAACAAAGGTTTGCGCTGATAAATTAAGATACCTGCAAGAATTAAGGCTGCAAGAAAGAAACGATAACCCACCAATATTACTGGGTTAATGTATTGCAGACTATTTCTAACAATAAAAAATGTTGAACCCCAAATTGCAGCAGCATAAAACAATCCTATATCAGCTATGTAGGTCTTATATGCTTTTTCAATTTTCATATAAATTTCCCTGTTGGAACAATTACAACTTTAGCTTTCTTTACTCCTGGCTATTTAACAATATGGCTCTCAGTTTAGTAAGAGTTATATATTTGATATATATTTTTTCGAAAGTAAATGGAAATTTGTAAAAGAATGGTGGGCCCACCAGGACTCGAACCTGGGACCTCCGCATTATGAGTGCGCTGCTCTAACCAACTGAGCTATGGGCCCAAAAAGCTATTTTTAAAATGATTAGTTTTTAATAATTTGTTATCTTTTTAGGTAAATTCATAACAAAATATAAAAAAATTATATCGAATAAGATTCTAATATATATATTTTAACATATCAATATATTATTAATATATTTGTAAATATCTTAATAATTTAGTAGAACTATTAGAATTTACTTAGACTTAAAATTTTTTAATCTTTACTGTATTTTACGTTTATAATTAGATTGAGTAAAATAATAAATTCTAAGTATTAATAATACTTTTAATAGATTTTTATAAGGAAAGGATATTTTTTAATTCAGGAAAATGGATATTTATCATCCAATAATTAGAGAAGTCGAAGAATTATCTAAAGGTAAAAAAGATACCATTAATTGGGAACTTGTTAAAATGTTAGCTATTAGAGTTGCCAACTCAGGTGAAACTGATGAAATGCCATCTTTAGATATGCAAAAGCAATTTGAGGAATTAGTTAGAGCAAGTGAGATTTTAACTTCAAATTTCACAAATTTACAATTCTTTCAATTTGCTTCAGCAAAGGTTATTAGTAGACAGGATTGGATCGAAGCTAATATAAAAGGATTTAAAGCATTAATGGAACCATTGACTCAAAAAGTAGTAGAAGAGTACAAAAAACCGAAAGCAACTGATCCAATAAGTAAACTACTTAATAAAATTAGTCCATTTATAATCACTCTGGAAATTGGGTTAGTTTTGGGTTACATGGCTAAGAATGTTTTAGGGCAATATGATCTATGTCTTCCGTATGGTGAAAGAGGTAATATCTATTTTGTTGCACCAAATTTACTTAAATTGGAAAAAATGCTAAAAATACCATCAAAGGATTTTAGGTTCTGGATAGCTCTTCATGAAGTTACACATGCTCTTGAATTCAACTCTAATAATTGGATTACTGATTATTATAAAAGTCTACTAAAAGAATTTATAGAAAGTGCAACTTTAAATTTAGAATCTGCTGCTGAAAGAATCCAGAAATTGGATGTAAAAAATATTAATGAGGTAATAAACAAATTCCAGAGTGAAGATTTTCTTTTTTCTTTGGTTACTCCAGGGCAAAGAGAAATATTATATAGAATTCAAGCATTAATGACGATTCTGGAAGGATACAGTAATTTTATTATGGATAAAATTGGAAGTAGAATGATATCAAATTTTCAAGTTTTAAAGAATAGATTTGAAAATAGGAGAAAAATTATAAATCCGGTTGAAAAGATTTTCCGAAAAATCATCGGTATTGAATTAAAGCTTAAACAGTATGAGATGGGACAGAAATTTGCTAATTATATACATAAAAAAATGAATATGATTGGATTAAATTTACTTTATGAGAATGAAAAAAATATCCCAACTATTGATGAAATTAAAAATCCTGATAAATGGATAAATAGAGTATTAAATTTGAAATAATTTTATTAACTAAAATTGTGAATATTGAATTGGAATAAAGCAATTATATTAAAGTTATTATAAAAATAATAGAATTTTATTAATTCTATTAAATTTTTATACTTTAAATGAAAGATAAATGAGAAAAATAATTGATTCTTATAAATTTGGCAAAATTGTAATAGATGGAAAAACATATAATTCTGATTTGATTTTATATCCAGATAAAATCAAAATTAATTGGTGGAGAAAGGTCGGTCATCAATTAATTTATGAAGATATACAAGAAATATTAGTAGAAAAACCAGAAATATTAATTGTAGGAACAGGTGCTTTTGGACTTATGATTGTTTCAGATGAAACAAAAAAGATTATAAAAGAGAATAATATTAAACTTATAGTTCAAAAAACCGAAAGAGCCTGTAAAACATATAATAGTATGTCAAAAGATAAAAACGTAGTACTTGCTTTACATCTCACCTGTTAATTTACAGCAGGTTTTCTTCTGAAAAACTGAAATGTCTATTATCTCCAATTATTATGTGATCTAATACTTTAATTCCCACTATTTTACTTGATTCTACCAACCTTTTAGTTATAGCCAGATCATCACTACTTGGTGTGGGGTCTCCGGTAGGATGATTATGAATAAAAATTATAGATGCAGCTGCTTCACGGATTGCAGGTCTTAAAGCTTCTCTTGGATGTACTATGGAAGAATTTAAAGAACCTTCTGAAATTTTGAATTTATTTATTATTCTATTTTTACCATCAAGAAGTAAACATAAAAAGTTTTCCTTCTTTATATTTTTCATTTTAGGATAAAAAATTTTTGCAACATCTTCACTACATTTAAACCTTTTAAGAGAACCGTTTGATTTTGAAATGAGTCTTTTTCCCAACTCAAATGCTGCTTTCAATCTTGAAGCCTTGGAACTACCTATACCGGGGAGTTCTATCAATTCATTTATATGTGCTTCATCTATGCCAGAGATCCCATTAAATTTTTTAAGTAAGTTCCTTCCAAGATCAACTGCATTCTCTTTACTTTTTCTATTTCCAGAATTAATTAAAATAGCAATAAGCTGAGCGTCTGATAGATTATCTTCACCATATTTAAAGAGTCTCTCTCTAGGTCTCTCATCTTCTGGCCAATCTTTTATTGATTTCATATCTTATATACTTAATTAAAATAATAAAATGATATTTTTCTATATTAGAATGATATTTATATTAATAATATAAAATTGCATATATATACAAATGTGTAATTATTATACATCATTTAAACTAATTTGTCCATAGTTTTTATATATAAATGTACTACCAATTTAGAAATGTCCGGGGGTTTTTATATATAATATGCACTATCTAAACTTGGTATTTAAGATTAAATCCTCCAATCATAATTTCTAATATATATTTAATTCCCTATTATTTTGTGTATAAGATGAGATACATCGGTGGCACTATGTTTAAAGCTCAAAAAAGTCAATGTAAAAAAATAATCTTATATTTATATCGTATAATATATAAGTCTGTATTTTTTAATAATATTTTTATAAAGATAAATATTATTAAATCATAAATCCTGCTACAGTTTAATAAGATAAAAGATTTATAATTTTATGTATTATTAATCATGTTTAATTGTACTTAAATTACTTAGACCATTTTAACAGACGAGGAGAAAAAAAATTGCAAGCAATATTACAAAAAGCAAGTTTAGTATTTGGTGAAAAAACAATAAGAATTTTATTAATAATTATAGGAGCTATTTTATTATCCTTTGTAATGAGATTTATTATTAATCAATTCACAAAATCAAAGATTTACCAGGAATTATTTAAAAAGACCAGACCAAAAAGAAGACTATTGACATTAACATCAATTATAAAAAATACTATAACAGCTTTAATATTATTAATTGCTGTTTTTTTAATTTTTGATACTATTTTAGAACCTAAAAGTCTTACAACAATATTGGCAAGTGCTGGAATAATTGGAGTAATTCTTGGTCTTGGAGCTCAAACTTTAATTAAAGATATAATTAATGGAATTTTTATAATATTTGAAAATCCATATGGCATTGGTGATTCTATAAAAATTGGGGATGTTACAGGAAAAGTTGAAAATGTTACCTTAAGAGTTACAACAATCAGGGATATTGAAGGTAGTCTTCACTTTATCCCAAATGGTGAAGTTAAAACAGTTAGCAATCGTAGCAGGCAATGGTCTCGTATGATACTTGATGTTGGAGTACCTTATAATGAAGATCTTAAGAAAGCTTTTGACCTCTTAAATGAAATAAGCAAAGAAATCTCTGAAGACAAAAATTATAAAAGTTACATAATTACACCTATTAGAGTGTTAGGGATTACAGAATTTGGAGAATCATCTGCAATTATAAGAGTCTGGGGAAAAGTAAAACCTGGAAAGAATTTCCCAATTAGTAGAGAGTTTAGAAAAAGACTTATTGAAAAGGCAGGTCAATTAGATTTAAAAATACCTTATCCCAAAAAAGCCATAATTTTAAAACAAGAATGATATATGATTTGATATTTATTATTTAAAATATTCTTTTGGAACTACTACTACTCCACCTTCACTAACAGTGAATTTCTTTTTATCATCCTCTAATTTGTAGCCTATACTTGTATCAGGAGGTATTTTGTTATTTTTATCTATTATTGCTTTTTTAATCTTACACCCTTCTCCCACATCAACTCCTTCATAAATAATGGAATGTGAAATATCAGAATAATCATTTACTATAACATCATTAGATATTATAGAATTAAAAACTTTGCCACCTTTAATCAAACACCCATCAGCAAGTAGAGATGAAATTGCTAATCCTTTATCTTTACCTTCAATTCCAATTGTCTTAGTTGGAGGGCATTGAGTTTGCAATGTAAATATAGGCCACTCTTTTTCATAGAGATTTATTTTGGGATTAATTCCAACTAAATCCATATTAGCTTCAAAGTATGTATCAATTGTACCTACATCTCTCCAATATTTTGGTTTACCGGTTTCTCTATCTTGAAAGATAAAAGCATAAACATTTGCATTTTTTATCATACCTGGAATTATATCTTTTCCAAAATCGTGAGTTGAATCTATCCTTTTAGCATCTTCTATTAATTTCTTCTTTAAAAAATCAGTATTAAAGACATATACTCCCATAGATATAAGAATGGACTCAGGTTTTCCCGGAATTGGTTCAGGCTCTTTTGGCTTTTCTTCAAATCCCATAACCTTTTTATCCTCATCAATTTGTATTACTCCAAACTGCGATGCCTTATCCCTCTCCATTTCTAAAGTTGCTATTGTTAGATCAGCTCTCTTTATCTTATGAAATATAATCATATCCTGATAATCCATTTTATAAATATGATCTCCTGAAAGGATAATTACTCTTTCAGGTTCTTCTTTATCTATAAAATATATACTTTGATATATAGCATCTGCAGTGCCAAGGTACCACTCCTCCCTACCTATCTTTTGAGCAGGAATTACATTTATATATTCACCAAGTTCACTTTTGAAGAAATTCCAACCCAATTTTATATGCATATATAGTGAAAAAGATTTATACTGTGTTAGTACATTTATTTTTCTCAAATTTGAATTTAAACAATTACTGAGTGTGAAATCAATAATTCTGTACTTACCACCAAAAGGGACTGATGGTTTTGCTCTATCTTTGGTAAGAGGGTAAAGCCTTTCTCCCTTACCACCTGCCATTATAAACGCTAAAGTTTTTCTCACTGAAAATCACCTCAAATTAACTTTTTAAAAATTTGATAATTTGTTCTATAGGTTTGGTGTTAATTATATTTTTAGGTTCTAACCAACCCCTTCTTGCTACTGATACCCCTAAAGCCATATAATCCAATTGATTAGTTATATGACTATCAGTATTTATAGATATCATTACCCCATATTCTTTTGCTTTCCTACAATTTATATCATTTAAGTCTAATCTTTCGGGGAAAGCATTAATTTCTAATGCAATTTTATTTATTTTAGCAACTTTTAATATTTCATCAAGATCAACCTCATATGCATCTCTTACTCCTAACAATCTTCCGGTAGGATGCGCTAGTATATTTACATGTGGATTCTGGATAGCTTTTATTATCCTTTTAGTCATCTCATATCTTGACCTTCTAAATCGAGTATGTATCGCTGCTACTACTATATCTAATTTTTTCATTAACTCATCTGGATAATCCAAAGAGCCATCTGCTTTTATATCAACTTCACTTCCTGCTAAAATATCAAAATCTTTATATTTACTATTTAATTCTTTTATCTTTTCTATTTGCTCTAATAATTTATCTTCAGATAGACCACCAGCAACTTTTAAACTTTGGGAATGGTCACATATAGCAAGATATTTATATCCCATTTCTTGTGAAGTTTTTAGCATTTCCTCAATACTATTTCCCCCGTCACTCCAAGTTGTGTGTACATGTAGATCACCTTTTATTTGAGAGAGTTTAACTAAAGTGGGCAATCTGTTTTCCTTTGCAGCTTCTATTTCTCCCATATCCTCACGAAGTTCAGACGCTATAAATGGCAGGTTAAGAATTTGATAAATTTCTTCCTCATTTTCACCAGCGATTTTCATACCAGTTTTTTCATCAAATACTCCATATTCATTTATTTTGAGATTATTTTTCATGGCTATTTCCCTGATTCGAATATTATGTGCTTTAGAACCCGTAAAATAAGCTAATGCTGATCCATAACTTTCAGGCTCAACAACTCTTAAATCTACATGTATACCATCATAAGTTATTATGGAGCTTTTGGTATCACCACAAACTAAAACCCTCTCAACAAGTTGTAAGTTTATAAAAGTATCCATTACTTTCTTAGAATTAGAGGAAGTAGTTAAAATATCTATATCACCAATAGTTTCTTTTCTTCGTCTAAGACTTCCTGCTGTGCTTATTCTTTTAACTTCAGGAAGTTTACTTAATTGATCTACAATTTCATTTGCAATTGGTAAAGCTATACCCAAATTCATCCTCTCTAACCCCTTCTTCAGCATTTCAATTCCTTTTAGAATATTTTGCTCAGTTTTTTCTTTTATTCCTGGTAATCCAGCTAAATGATGTTCTTTAGCCATCTTTTCTAATTGCTCTATATCCCTAATATTTAATTCATCATAGAACTTCTTAGCCAATTTAGGTCCAATACCGGGTACAGAAAGTAACTTTACCAAACTTGGTGGAATCTCACTCTTTAATTCTTCATAAAATTGAAGACGACCAGTATCCAAAATCTCATATATTTTCTCCTTCATTCCTTCTCCAATGCCAGGAATCTGGTCTAATCTACCCTCATCAGCAAATTTTTCAAGCTCATTTGTTAAGGTCCTGATATTTCGAGCAGCTTTTCTATATGCCCGTATTCTAAAAGGGTTTTCTCCTTTTATCTCCAGCATATCTGCTAAATCTTCAAAAATCTTTGCAATTTTAATGCTTATCATATTATTTTTATAAAAGTTTTATGTAGGGCAACCCTTTAGGGTTGCATTATAATTGCAAGCAAGGCTAAAGCCTTGCCCTACATTTTAAAAATAAGTATATCTGAAGTATTTAAAATCCTTTAACGAATTTTTCAACATTGTTTAATGAAGTTTTCAACATTTTTTAATTAGAATTAAAATCTTTTTTTATTTTAAAAAGTTATCAACTAATAAAGAAATGCTTAAATCATCTTTTTCATATATCTGATGATAGATAACATAGTCTCTTAAAACCTTTTTAACATATTCTCTTGTCTGCTCATATGGAATATTTTCAATAAAGAAATCTGCCTCTTTTTTATCATACTTATTAACCCATTTTCCAACTGCTCCCTGTCCAGCATTATAACCTGCTGTAGCTAACATCTCTACTCCATCGAAATAATCAAGTAGAAATCTTAAATACCACGACCCCATTCTAATATTAGTTTCTGTATCCCACATTTTTTCAACATCAAAATTTCGAGAATTGATTTTTTCAGCAATCCATTCACCAGTTGGAGGAATTATCTGCATTAAACCTCGAGCGTTAGATACTGAGAGAGCAAGAGGATTAAAATGACTTTCTTCTCTCATTATAGAGTAAATTAAAAATGGATTAACATTTTCAGTATCTGCCCACTTCTCAACAGTACCATAGTATCCCTTTGGATAAAAAGATTTCCAGATATCCTTTGCCTTTCCCCTTGGTGTATTACTTAAAAACTCATTCAAATAATTAACTGCAACTCTTATTGCTCTGAAATAATCACCCGTTTTAAAAAATAACTTACCAACCTCAACCATTAATTTTTTATCATTGTTTTCCTTATTTTTCACTATTTCCAATTCATTTATAGCATCATAATTAAAACCTAACATAAAAAGTTCTTTAGCTTTTTTATAATGTTCGGATTTAATTTCTCCTAATGATATTAGTTCTATCTTATTATAATCAGAATTCTCTTTTAAGTTTTCAATATAGTTTGGATCAATTTCTTCTAATTTTGCAATTGCCATTATCTTATAAAAATCATAAGAATTATTATCTAAAAGATCTTTGTAAGTTTGTATTGCTGAATCATTCTCACCTAATTTCTCCAGGACTTTAGATTTCCAGTATAATGATTTTGAGTAAAGAGATGAGTTGCGCCCAGTTTTTACTAATCTGTCAAATTTTTTTAACGCTTCAGAAAATTGCCCTTCTTTGTAAAAAATCCATCCAGTATTCCATAATGTCCTCTGTGCAAATACTGAGTATGGATATTCTGTGATAATTCTTTCATAAATATTCATTGCTTCTTCAGTCTGATTTTTGTTTTCCCGTATTTTTGCAATATTTTCTAAACTTTCAGGCGCAAGATCACTATATGGATATTTTTCAACTAGTAATGAATAGTACTCTATGGCATATTGAGTATTTCCTAAATATGTATTACTTTTAGCTAACCAAAACAATACATTTTTTTTCAAAGCAGATGAAATATCACTATTAAGTAATTCAGATAAAATAAAGGCAGCTTCTTCATATTTCCTTAGTCTATAATTACAGATAGCAATATCCAATTTCACCTTTGATACAAATTCAGCTTCCTGTTCAAGATTAGCTCTTTCTTTCAACTTTAAAAGGTCTGATAAAGCAGAATCAAAAAGATATGCTTTCATTAATTTCTTGGCTCTTTGATGTAATGATGTTAAGTTAGCAGGTTTTATTTCAATATCATGAGTTTCAGATATTTGTATAAATCTTGCCTTAGCTTTACTTGCTTGTTCTGATATTGGCCAGTCCAACCAGATTTGATAGTAATTTTTTACTGCATCTTCCAATTTTTCTTGTTCCTCTAAACAACTTGAAAGTTGAAACATAACCTCAGGAATTAACTCAGAATCAGAATAATTCTTTAAAAAATCTCTCAGGGCCTCCTCTACTTTGTAAAGCTCACCTAATTTATAAAAGCAGTTCACCTTTTCAAGTTCAACTTTTTCATTCCAATATCCCTCAGAATATTTATCCCTATATTGTTCATAATATTTAATTGCTAATGAATAATCACCCATTTTCTGATTACTTTGAGCAAGATAGTATAATGCATAATCAGCTAATATATAAGAGCTATCAACAATTCGTGAAAAACAACTATCAGCTCTTAAATAGTTCCCTGAATTAAAATAATTTTGACCTGAAAGATAAAGTTTTTTATATATCAAATTCTTATCAACATCAATAGGAGAAATAGACCTATCAATGGGATTGGATTTTAGATAATTTTGTTGAAATGATTTACTTATCATATTATCTGCATAAGCCTTATTTAAAAAAAGTATATTTTTAAAGAAAATACTATTGTTTTTTGAAAAACTATTAGTGCTGTTTAGAAAAATATTGTTGTCAGATATAAAATATGGAAAAAATGAAGAATTTAAAAGGAAAATGCAGATAAATGAAATAAGCAAAAATCTGATTGACTTTGATATTTTTTTATAAAAATTTCTAATAAGCAATAACATCATGTGAAACTCTATTAAATTAATTAATTAGATTTTTGGTATAGCTAAATCTTCAGAACCTATTTCTGAGAGCTTTAATCGTGGTTGATTTTCATCTATCATTTCCTTCATTATCTGAGCATATTTAACCTTTTCACGAACTATATTCGCTAAAAGATCCTCTGATACCCATGGTTTATATAAACTACCAATTGATGCACCTGGTTCTATCTTGAAATAACATGGAGAAGCAATCCTTGCTAACTCTGGTGTCTCCCACATTCTATTAAAGCCTCCCATAGAATCAAAAAGAAGCACATGAATATCCATTGGAATATCTACTGCTTTTCTTATTGAAGCAAGCATGGGAAGTGTTAAGTCACCAACTGGATTAAATGTATCTGCTCCTAAATTCTCCAAAACCTTTGCTCCCGCTGCATTAGCATGACCAGCAAATATAGAGACTTTAAATACAACATCAGAAGGAATATCTCCATTTTCTCTCATCTTACTAAGAAGATATAGAACCCCTTCATCCCAGACCAAAAAACCTCTAAATCCTATGTCAATACATCTCATAATGTCAGAAACAAGTAAATTTAGGTTATCTGAACCTCTTACTCGTAAACCTGAAAGTGCTCCTTCTGGTGTAGCTATCTGCTTTCCTAAATCCCAGAATCCTCGTGGTCCTGGAGTAATAATAACTTCCATTCTGGCATCAGAAGCCATTTTAGCAAAATCTCTAAGTTCTTTTTTATCCAACAGAGTTGAGCCCATTACTGTGGAAATAAGACGATGAACAGGTATTTTTCTTTTATTAACCTCATCAATTAATGCCTTTAGAGTAGATGGTCTTTCAACACCAGATATTTCCATTCTATAATGTGCCCCATCAGGAAAGACTTTATTAGAATCGGGAATCTCATATACATCTCTTCCAGGAATACCTGTTTTTTCTATTACCTTTTTAACTTTTTCCATCAATCCTCCTTTAATTATTTTTTCATTTGTTTTTATAAAAATAAATCTAGTATTAAATCTTCTTTTTTTTTATAGCTATATTCAAAAGTAATATGTGAAAATTGTTTAAATCACCCTCCCACTACCCCCTCCCATCAAGGGAGGGGGGTTCATTTAGAAATTATTTTTCTCTCTTGCTCAATAATTCAAAAAATATCTTCTTTTCCTCTTCTGATATAGTAAAAGATTGTTTAGTTGTTGGGAAATTAACTTCTTTTACATCTTTTATATAGTTTTTAAAAGCATTTTCTATTTCTCCTGATAGATTTGCATACTTTTTAACATGTTTTGGTGTAAAAGCTTCAAATAAACCAACAAGGTCATGAAATATCAATAATTGACCATCACAATCTGGTCCACTTCCTATACTCACAGTAGGAATAGTTAATCTCTCAGATATAACCTTACTTATTGCTGAGGGAACTAATTCTAAAAGTATAAAGAATGATCCTGCATTTTCCAATGCAATTGCATCATCTAAAAGGTCTACTGCTGCCTGAGCAGTTTTACCTTGAACTTTAAATCCTCCTAACGTTGCCATACTTTGTGGGGTAAGACCTATATGTCCCATAACAGGAATTCCAACTTCTACTAAAGCTTCTACTGTCTTTGCCATATGTTTACCGCCTTCTAATTTAATTGCATCAGTACCTGCTTCACTCATGAATCTTCCAGCATTTCTCATTGCATCCTCAATTGAAACCTGATATGTCATATATGGCATATCGCCAACAACTAAAGGTTTTTTACATCCTCTTGTCACTGCTTTTGAAAATATTATCATCTCATTCATTGTAACTGGAAGAGTATTTTCATAACCAAGCATTGTCATTCCTAAACTATCTCCTATTAAAACAACGTCCATACCAGCTCTATCAGCTAAAACAGCTGTATGATAATCATAAGCTGTTACCATAGCAATTTTTTCTCCCTTTTTTTTCATATCAAGAAGATCATTTATAGTAACCTTTTTTTCTGCCATTAAAACCTCCAATATTTTAAAACCATTATTTTAAGTAATTATATTACAAACTTAATTCTTTAATAAAAATAAACATTCCAAAATTTAAATTTTATAAATAATAAGTTTTCCTCTATTAAAATAATATAAAATAAAATAAATAAATTTTATTATAAGAATGATAAAGATTTGGATACAAAATTAACACATAACTATTATCTTCAGAAAAAGTCAATAATCATAAAAAACTTCGATAAGAATATCAATCTCTTTAGGAAAGTTTTATCAACACAGTTAGATGATAGGCTCACTAATAAAATTGAAAAAGAAGTTCGACAGGAATATGAATCCTTATTACCTAATATACCATTTATTGGAGGTGATAAGAACAGATTGACCAAGAATCTTATTGATACAACAATTGCACTTGCTTTTAGCAAAGTGATGAAAAGATATAATTATCCAACAGAAGAGATAGCTGTTTTTTTATTTGAGATTATGAAAGAAACGTTTAACTCAATCCCAAAAGTAAAGAAATTTTTGATACGTTCTTTAATGTTTATTCTTCTTACATTTCCTTTTAATATACTTCATAGAAAGATTATAAAGAGATTTGCAAAAAAATCACAAATGGGTATATATTCTGACAATTTTATGCTTTATTTTATTGAGGGTGATGGGAAAGAATTTGATTTTGGAATTGATTATACTGCATGCCCAATATCTAAATTTTGGCGTGAACAGGGTGTTGAAGAAATATCACCTTATATTTGTCTTTATGATTATTACTCTAGCAAAATGACAGGTACAGGACTTGTTAGAACAATGACACTTGCAGAAGGCTTTGAAAAATGTGATTTTCGATTCAAAAGAGGTAGAAAGCCACAAAATAAACAAAGAACACAAATCATCACCAGAGAAACCTTCAATAAACAATTTTCTTAATTTTAATCAAATTAGTAACATTAACAGATATTTCTCTATGCTTTTATATTCTTTGTTTTTTTAGATATAATTTATATGACAATTTTTAAGTAATATATTGATACTTTAAAATATTTTTTAAAGAGAGAAGAAAGTATATAAAAATAATATAAATTATAAAAAATCCTATATTGAGGTGAATTTTAGTGAAAGAAGCTATGCTATATGAAAAAATTGGTGATAAAAAGGTTCAATGTAATTTATGTGCGCATAGATGCAAAATAAATGAAGGAAAAAAAGGAATATGTCTTGTCAGGGAAAATAAAGATGGAACTTTATATACATTAGTATATGGCAGAACAATTTCCCAACATGTTGATCCAATAGAAAAGAAGCCATTATTTCATTTCTACCCAGGAACTACTGCTTATTCTATATCTACTGTAGGATGCAATTTCAAATGCCAATTTTGTCAAAATTGGGAAATTTCACAGATGGTAAGAGACGAACATCTAATAATGGGTAATGAGGCTTCACCAAAGTCAATAGTTGAAAATGCAAAAAAATACGGGGGTAAAAGCATTGCATATACTTATACAGAACCCACTATATTTTTCGAATATGCTTATGATACAGCTAAATTGGCTCATGAAGTTGATATTAAAAATGTATTTGTAACAAATGGTTATATGACAGAAGAAGCAATAAAAAAATTTGAGCCTTATCTTGATGCTGCTAACATAGATATAAAATCATTTAGTGATGATTTCTATAGAAAGTTATGTGGTGCTAAATTACAACCAGTTTTAGATACATTAAAACTGATGAAAAAATTAGGAATTTGGGTTGAAGTAACTACACTTATCATACCTACACTTAATGATTCACCTGATGAGTTAAGAAAAATAGCAAAATTTATAGTTAATGAATTAGGTGACAATACTCCTTGGCATATAAGCAGATTTTATCCTTCATATAATTTAAAAGACAAACCACCAACACCTATTGATACCATTCACAAGGCAAGAGAGATTGGTTTAAATGAAGGTCTTAAATATGTATATGAGGGAAATGTTCCAGGTAGCACAGGTGAAAATACATATTGTCCCAATTGTAAAAATTTAGTAATTCAAAGATTGGGATACCAGATTATAAAAAAAGATATAA
Organism: Actinomycetes bacterium; assembly: GCA_030612085.1. Classification (GTDB taxonomy): domain Bacteria; phylum Actinomycetota; class Humimicrobiia; order JAHJRV01; family JAHJRV01; genus JAHJRV01. The sequence goes on along the minus strand of JAUWOM010000001.1, from coordinate 4,024 downwards.
AAGATGGAATATGCCAGTACTGTAGTTACGAAATCGATGGAGTAGGATTGTGAAGAGAACAAAAAAGATTGCATACAGTTTTTGCTCATTTGCTTCTCAATTTGTTTCTAATACATTTGGAACTTATGTAAATTATTTTTATATAGATTTAATGAAACTGAGCCCACAACTCTTCCGTAATGGATGGATTTTATATAGTATATGGAATGCAATTAATGACCCACTATTTGGACATTTTTCTGATAAAACAAGAACTAAGTGGGGTAGAAGAATTCCTTATATTGCATTCAGCATAATTCCATTAGCAATCTGCTTTGCACTTATTTGGTCCCCTCCTTTTAGAGTAGGGCGCGGTCAAACAACTCAACTTTTCATTTATTATTTAATTTTCGTTTTTCTCTTCGACACATTTTATACTCTAATATTTCTAAACACATCAGCACTTTTTCCAGAAATGTTTACTAATTTAAAAGAAAGAACTGAGGTTGCTGGATACAGGAATTTCCTACTATTTATTGGATTAATAACAGGATCAGCCCTCTCACCTCTTATTTATACAAGAATTGGTTGGAGTGGTATGGGAATTCTATATGGAACAATTTTTATCATTATTATGAGTATATCTTTATGGGGAAGTAAAGAGAAAAAAGAATTCAGTGTAGAAAAAGCACTTCCTTTCACTCAAGCATTAAAATGTTCCCTTAAAAATCGTTCTTTTATAACCTATGTTTTAGCCAGTTTTTTAGTTCAACTTAGTTTTACAATGCTTATAGCTTGCTTACCCTTCTACACAAAATATGTCTTAAAAGGTACAGATCAGGACAATACAAAAATGTTATTACCTATATTCTTAGTTGCTTTTGCCACAATACTTATATGGAAAAAAATAACTGATAAATTCGGAGCTAAAAAAGCATTCAGGATAGCAATAATAATTTTTTCTATAGCAATTATTCCTCTATTTTTTATAAACAATATAAAAATTGGAATGATTGTTTCTGCATTTCTTGGTATAGGTTTAGCTGGTTTAAATTTTCTTTTTGATGTCTTACTTTCAGACGTTATTGATGAGGATGAACTTAAAACCGGTGTTAGAAGAGAAGGGATGTATTTTGGAATGCAAGGATTTATAGTAAGAATATCACTTTCAATTCAAGCAATAATGATTTCATCTGTTCTCACTTCAACTGGATATAATGCAGAACTTAAAGTGCAACCCTCATCAGTAGAATTAGGAATTCGTTCTTTAATATCTATCATTCCTATTATTTCTCTGGCTTTGGCCTTCATCTCAATATCATTCTATCCACTATACGGAAAGAATCTTACAGAAATTAAAGCCAGTTTAGAGAAGCTTCATAAAATAAAAATGGAAAAACTTGAGTAGTTATAGTCTAAAAATCTTAATTTCAAATAACAAAATATAAGGATCTTCATTTCCAATAATAATTTAAAACAAGTTTAATACTGTGTCATTGCGAGGAGCAGGATTCTCGTTTATCATTGCAAATGTAGTTCTGTCTGTCATTACAAGGAGCATTAGCGACGAAACCAATCTCATTGAAGTATGAAAAGGTCTCTGGAGGAACAATGCTCATTTAAATCACAATTTAAACAATCAGGTTTTTTAGATTTACAAACATTACGACCATGAAGTATTAAAGCATTTGAAAAAAATATCCACTCATCCTTTGGAATAATCTTCATTAAGTCAAGTTCAATTTTTTCTACTTTTTCTTCTGAAGTAAGTCCTAAACGTCTTGAAACTCTATTTACATGTGTATCAACAGCAATTGATGGTATATTGAAATAGTTCCCCAAGACAACGCTTGCAGTCTTTCTACCCACCCCAGGAAGAGAAACTAAATCTTCCATATTATCAGGTACCTTTCCTTCGAAATCTTCTATTAATTTTTTGCAACACGCAATAATGTTTTTTGCTTTATTTCTAAAAAATCCTGTCGTTCTTATATCTTCTTCTAAATCTATTGGATTTACATAAGCATATTCATAAGGTGAAGGATATTTTTTAACAAGATTTTTCATTACCTTATTTACCTGCTTATCTGTACATTGAGCAGAAAGTATTGTAGCAATTAAAAGCTCAAATGCATTACTACATTTTAAAGCTGTCTTAGCTTCAGGATAATTTTTATACAATATTCTTAAAATTTCAATTACTCTTTTTTTATCCTCTTTTGACTTCATACTAATAGAATTTCACTTACTTTTTTAATGACTTTTTATAGAATTAATAAGTCTGAGTATTGCAAAAAACATTCTCAAACATAAATAAAGTTTCATATATACATATTTTATCAATAAATTGGTTTTAGAATATACAATATATGTTAATTATATATACGTATATCAGCAATAATATAGCAAAGACTCAAAAACTATGTCAAACATAAAAAATATTTATTAGACATTAATTATGGTAAAGTATTAATAATCTTTTAATTAAAAAATTATATAGAAAATGAGAACATTATTAATTTTAGAAAATATAAGAGAGGAAACTAAGAATGGATGAAAGAGAAACAAAAAGAGTAATCTGGACGTTTAGTTTAGCTTCATTCTTGAATGATATGGGTTCAGATATGATATATCCAATCTGGCCATTGTTTGTAACAAATGTTTTAAAAGCAAATATGTCAGCTTTAGGGTTTATTGATGGTTTAGGTGAAGCTATTGTTTCATTATCACAAGTTATATCTGGTTATATCTCTGACAGGATAGGGCGAAGAAAGATTTTTATCTGGCCAGGTTATTTAGCTGCTTCCCTTTCAAGAATAGGCTATGCTATATCATCAATATGGCAGCATCTTATACCATTTAAAATTTTAGATAGAGCAGGCAAGATAAGAGGAGCACCGCGAGATGCTGAGATTGCTGACCTTTCTACGGACGAAAATCGTGGGAAAAACTTTGGCTTTCTAAGAACAATGGATAATTTAGGAGCAGTATGTGGAATTTTGCTATGCCTTCTTCTTTTTAATGAACTTGGATATAGAAACCTTTTCCTAATTGCTGCCATACCTTCTTTTGTTGGAGCAATTCTCATCTTAATGCTTACAAAAGAAAGACGAGCAGGAATAACAAAGGTATTCAAATCATTAACTCTAAAAGATTTTAATAAGAATCTTATATTGTTTCTTATTTTAAGTGCAATCTTTGCACTTGGTGCTTTTAGCTATTCATTTTTATTAATATTTGCAAAAGAACTTGGATTTCAAGTCAGATTTATTCCAGTACTTTATTTAGTATTTTCGGTTGTAGCAACCTTAACTGCTCTTCCCTTTGGCAAGTTATCAGACAAATTAGGAAGAAAACCAATACTTGTTCTCTCCTACATTTTTTGGATTTTATTATGTATTTGTTTTGCTTTTATTAAAAGCTATTGGGTAATATTTGTAGTCTTTGTTTTATATGGTCTACATAAAGGGTCTTTAGAACCAGTACAAAGAACCTTGGTTTCTGAACTTTCACCTGAGAAATACCGAGCTAGTATCTTAGGAACTTACCAGATGGTAATTGGACTTTCTGCTTTACCAGCATCTTTTATCGCTGGAATATTGTGGGATAAAATTAGTATGTCTACTCCATTTATCTTCTCATTTATTTTAACTGTTTTAGCTATAATAATGCTATTTTTCGTAAAAGAAAAAAATAAATAGAATTTTTATATTTTGTGTTTGAAGATTTACTTAGCACTTTTGAATATATTAAAAAGATTCTGTTTAAGATTATCTATTACTAGATTAAAAGATGGTAACTCTAGAACTAAAGGACCTAACCATTGCTCCCAAGTTTTTGCAAGATAATCCAATAAAGTTTTATTAAAAAAATCCTCTGGTCCTCTAAAATCAATATTCCGAATTTTACATTTCTGTAAAAAGAGATTTGGTAAAATTTCTATTCTCAATTGACCTGGATAATGATTAAATATCATCCAGATATCATAGTAATCTCTTGCTCGTGAACGACTCCAACCACGTTTCTCCAATTTTTGAAGATGTTG
>JAUWOM010000065.1 GCA_030612085.1 Actinomycetes bacterium | reverse complement strand
CCTAAATTTATTATTCTTGTTAAATTTAAAAGAATGATTATTAAAATAATAGTAATAACTACTACAATAAGCACTATATTTACTGGTAGAAATGGAATATTAGTTCCAACTAACAGTAGCGACAAAATAATAAGAGGTGTAATCGTTATAAAATCAAAAAACATCGCAACAATCATTGTTGATAATCCAATCTCTATTGGAAATTTAAATCTCCTGTTTAAGAAATAAATGTGAGATAGTGCTCCCAACCTTGCTGGAACAGTCTCCTCAAGAACAGCTCGAGCCCAAGTAAAAAGAAATAAATTAAAAATAATGGGACTTTGAGGTCCAATTAACAATTTCCAACGAATAGCTCTTACAAAGACACTTACAGCAGATATTGAAAAAGAAATTAAAAGACTCTTGAGATAAATATTTGAAAAAGATTTAGTTATGTCCTGGAATGTAACACCAGAAAATTTAAAAAGAATTATTAGTATCAGAAATCCTAAAACGAACTGAATAATTCTAAATAATATTTTTTTAAAATTTATTTTATTTTTAATTTCTTTTTTTATATCTTCCATGTTTTAAATAAAAATATCAACCGCTTTTATTTATATACTAATTGCTTCTTTATATATATAAACCACCCTTATAAAGATACTTACTAATTTTTTGAAAAATTTTTTAAAAGATTTTTTTATATCTTATTACTATATTAGACTTTCAATATAGATTATCAGTTCCCTCCTTAAATTACAATTTTACTGTTATTTCTTCTCTACAATATAATATATAGAATTTAATATATTAACTTTAAAAAATATAAAATTTTAGATTATAATACTAATTTAAATATAGATTTATCTTTTTACCAAATCAAAGTTTTAGAAAAAAGTAGGACTATACTAAAACCCAAAAAAATTATTTCTTAAAAATAAAATATATACCTGTATATTTATATAATTAAAGATTTATTAAAAAGGATACTTATTATACAATCTGAAATTTAAATTTTAGCTTAAAAAGCAATGAAAATTGAAAAAAACAAAACAAGAAGAAAAATAATATTCAACTTACTTAAATTAATAGTTAGCTTAATCCTCCTTGCATATTTTATAGCATTTATCATCATCCCAGAATGGCCAACAATAATAGATTCTTTTAAAAATATTAACTATTTTTATCTTCTAATAGTAATTTTCATAGCTTTTCCACTAATTTTGGTTAGTTGTCTTAAATGGCAGTTGTTACTAAAAAGTAAAAATCTAAATATCTCACTTTCTAAATTGATAGGACTCTATTTAGCTGGGTACTTCTTCAATAACACGATTCCCATAGGTTTTTTAGGAGGAGATTTTGTTAGAATCTATGAAACTGCAAAACAAACAAAAAATACACCGGATTCTTTAGCAGCGGTGTTCATGGAAAGAATCATGGGAATAATTGCTTTAATAATGTTTGCAATCTTCTCAATATTTCTAAAATTTCAGCTTTTTTTAAAAAACCTAACAGTACTTTTAATTATTATTTGTATAATTACAGCTTTAATTATTTTTATATGGATGATTTTTAATCCAAAAATATTAAATTTGATAAAAAATATTATTAAAATAGATCTACTTAAAAAATTATTTATAAAAGTTGATGAATGGGTAGTTGCTATAAATCGGTATAAAAATGAGAGAAGAGTTATTTTTTATTCCCTTGTTTATTCAATTATATATAACCTTTTAGCTATACTTAATGTTTATTTCTCATTTTTAACCTTCAACTATAAACCAAATTTTTTAGATGTTTTTATAATAGTTCCATTGACTCTTTTAATAGTGCTATCTGCCCCCATTACATCTGCGGGATTGGGTTTATTTGAAAATGCAATTGTATATTTGTTCTCTTTAGTGGGGGTTTTGAGTTCTATTTCAGCATTAGTAGCATTATTGTTAAGAGCAAAAGTAATATTGTTAGGATTAATTGGTGGTATAATCTATTTTTTTATAAGAAGTGATAAACCAAAAAATGTTAAACATAAAAACAAAAAAGAATCATGTCACTGACCACAAGCCTGAAGGTGGAGATATCTGAAACGTAAAAATTATGATGAATAGTCTATTTTTTTATGAGACATGTTAGAATTTGAATAATTAAATAATTACTATTGATTATATTAGATAATTGGTTTTTCTTATTAAAAGGATTCTTAGAAAAAATCATTTATTAATAGGTTATAAAATTAGAGGTAATATATGAATAATATTAAAAAATATAAAGATATATTTATTGGTAGCAGGAGTTTTTTTTATTTTATTAAATATGAGCTCTTTACTACCTTGTTTGATCAGATTCCGGGAGCATTAGGACTTTTTCTAAGAAAAACCTTTTATCCGACACTTTTCGAAAGAGTTGGAAAAGGTACAATTTTTGGTAAGAATCTAATTTTAAGACATCCCCATAAAATTGAAATAGGAAAAAATGTGATTGTAAGTGATCATATTATTTTAGATGCTCAAGGTAAAGAAGACTCAAAAATAAGAATTGATGATAATTGTTTTATCTCTAATTTCTCTATAATTTCCGCAAGAAATGGCCAAATTGGGATTGGAAAAAATACAAAAATTGGAAGTCATTGCAGAATTGCCACTTTCCAAAGGATAGAAATAGGACAAAATGTCTTAATTGCAGCTAAGAATTATATTGGGGGTGGAAACTATAAATTTGAAAGAACTGATATTCCAATTGCTCAACAAGGATTTGATTTAAGAGGTGGAGTTAAAATTGGAGATAATTCATGGATAGGAGCTGGATCAACTGTTTTAGATGGAACAAAAATTGGAAGAGATTCGATTATAGCTGCTGGTTCGGTAGTAACAGAAGATGTACCAGAATACACTATTTATGGAGGAACACCAGCCAAATTAATAAGAAACAGAAAATAGAAGATTACAAAATTTATAGTTTTAAGAATGATTAGAATTTATGAAAGAAAATTCAAATTTAGATAAAAAGATAAAAAGCATAACACTTCTAGGTTCTTCTTCTGGAAGAAATGCTGGAGACGCTGCACTTCTAAATTCGATAATGGCAGATTTAAAGAAATTAGACCCAAATTTGAGATTTGAAATACCTACTATTAATCCATCATTTATTATGAAAAGCTTTAGTAAATATAATGCTAAACCGATTTCCATGCTCCCCTGGCATTTTAGTATAAAAATGCTCGGGTTTCCCACTTTTCTTTCTGTTGCAAGAACTGATATGACAATTATTTTTGATGCAATTTTATTTGATAGAGCTTTATACAATCCGTTATTTAATTTTCTTTCAACTTTATATTTTCTTATTCCATTTGCTAAAAGAAAGGGCAAGAAAATTGCTTATTACAATGTAGGAGTGGGACCAATTACTACTACTATAGGTAAGAAAATGTTAAAAAAGATATCTGAAATGACAGATTTAATAACTGTCAGAGATAGCCAATCTATTCAGATTCTAAAGAGTTTAAAAATACCAGAATCCAAGATAATTCTTACTGCAGATGCTGCATTAAATAACCCCCCCTCTATAGAAGAGCATGTTGAAAAAATATTATCATTGGAAGAAATTGAAAAAGAAAAGCCACTTCTTGGATTCAATATAAATGTTTATATTGATACATGGGTTGAAACAGGAAAAGAACCTATTAATAAAAGTAGTTTTTTAAAAGATATTGCATCAGTTCTGGACACAGTCATAGAGGATTTAGATGTTAATGTAATATTTTTTGCAACTCAACATATGGATATACCAATCATTTCAAAGGTTATAGATTATATAAAAAATAAAGATAAAGTTAATTTAATAACCAATAAAAAATATTCTAACCAGGAAATAATGGGACTTCTTGGAAAAATGGAGCTCTTTGTAGGTATGAGACTTCATTCACTTATTTTAGCAAGTGCAATGCATACTCCTATTTTGGGTTTAATTTATCAAGATAAAGTAAGAAATTATCTAAAAGAACTAAACTTAGAAGAGCAAAGACTTGAATTCTCAGATTTTAATGCTGAAAATCTCTTGAATGTTATTAAAAGATCGTGGTATGAAAGAGAAAAAATAAAAAAGCATCTTTCAATAAGAATAGAAGAACTAAAGAAGAAGGCAAAAGAGACACCAAGAATGGTCATTGATTTACTTTATAAAAAATAAATAATAGTATTTATTGAAAATATGATGAATAAAAGTCATACAAATAAGAAATATATTAGAGAAATAGAAACTATTGTAAAAGAGGGGCTTTGCTTAAGATGTGGAACCTGTGTTGGTATTTGTCCAAATGATGCAATTATTTTGAATGAAGATTATTATCCATATTGTCCTGATTATGAAATCTGTAATGATTGTGGTTTATGTTTAAAGGTATGTCCTGGAATAGAAGTAAATCTTCCAGAAATTGTGAAACAAACATTTGGTGAAATAGATTATGACTATTACTCCAATGGTTTCTTTACAAAACCATACATAGGTAAAACAACTGATGAAAATATATTAGAAAAAGCAAGCTCCGGTGGGGTTGTAACCCAACTATTAGATTCCCTTCTAAATGAAAATATAATCCAGGGTGCTATTGTCACTACCTCTTGCTATGATAAACCCTGGAAAGCAGAACCAATCCTTGCCAGGAAAAGTGATGAAATATTAAAAAGTGCTCAATCAAAATATTCTGTTTCCCCTGTTAACTCTCTTTTAAAAGAATTAGAAAATTTAGATGGAAAAATTGCATATGTTGGTCTCCCCTGTCACATTCATGGATTAAAAAAGGCTATTTCATTAAAAAGTAAGTTAAAAGATAAAATTTATATAATAATAGGTCTCCTGTGCTCTACCAATATTGAAGAAATATCTACAAAAGATATGTTGTGGGCATCAAAAATAAAAGAACAAGATGTAAAGAAGATAGAATTTAGAAAAGGAGATTGGCCTGGTAAAACAGGAGTTAAAGTAAAAAATGGAACACAAAAAGAATTACATCATCTTTCACATAAAGAAGGAGCATTTGTATTCCTAATGCGTTTATATCCTTGCAATAGATGTTTATATTGCATAGATGCATCAAGTGAATTTGCAGATATTTCAGTTGGTGATCCATGGATAAAAGATGAAAGGGGAAGCTATAAATATAGTGGTGGATGGTCTTTAGTTATAGAAAGGACAAATAAAGGTAAAGAAGTTCTTTCACATATAAAGAGTAAAAATAAATTAATATTAAAACAGATTCCAGAAAATGAATTATTCGAATCTAATAAGACAGTACTTTATAACAAAAAGAAAATTAATTCAATACGACTTGATAGAGCAAAAAAAAGAGGTAAAATAGTTCCAAATTATCATATAAAGTTACCAAATTTTACAACTAAAGATTTTATAAATGAAAGATTTTATGCACTTACTTTAATTTTTAGAAAAAGTAGGTTTTTTCAAAGATTAATAGTTAAAACATTGGTTTCAAGACTTGGATTAATCTTAATTTACTTAAAGAGAATCATCCGCAAAATATTAAATCCTAATAAAAAAAGGAAGTATTGAAAGATTTGGGCATAGTTTCTTGACTGAAATGTCTTCGAAACCATGCCGCAAATCTATAAAAAATAGTTATTAAATATATTTTTGTTTTTATAAATAACCGTTATCTTTATACCATTTAACAGTATTTTTAATTCCTGTTTCTAAATTCACTTTTGGCTTGTATCCTAAAATATTTTTTGCCTTTGATATATCAAATGCTCTATCTTTTGTAAAAAATAGAACTCTTCTTCTATATATAGGGGGTTCTATCTTTAAAGGAATACATACCTTTTCTACAATTGTTCCAAGTAACTCAACTGGCCAAACAGGAAAATGAATTTTTGGTGGACTAACTCCTATTTCTTTGGCAATCATTTCTGCAAGCTTATTTAAACTCACATATTCTTCCCCACCAATTAAAAATGGTTCACCTATAGCTTCCTTTTTATCTGCAGCAAGTCTGAAACCCTCAGCTAAATCTGTAACATAAATCATATGATATAAGGTTTCACCAGAACCCAACATTATAAATCTTTTTTTAGCTATAGCTCTAAACATTTTAAGTAACCTCATGTCTCCTGGTCCATAAATTGCACATGGTCTTATAACTGATACTGGAAGACCTTTTTCTTTATAGAAATTAAGAGCTAATTTTTCCGCTTCTAATTTAGTTACTTGATAAATATCTCCTGGATTATAT
>JAUWOM010000036.1 GCA_030612085.1 Actinomycetes bacterium | reverse complement strand
TAATGTGATATGAAGATTCTTTGGATTAACCCATTTCCAGTCATGTGTTTCCCCTTTCATTTCTGATATAATTTTTTCCAAGTAGCTTCTAACGTCTTCAGATATTGGAGCAGCTAAAAAAGCTCTAATTTTATCCAATTTGGTACCTCAATTTTAATATTTTTATTTAATTTATTTTTTAATCTTTAAAATTTAATATATTTGTCAATTTTACTAATTCTAAAAATTTTAGGAATTTTAATTCTTATTTAATTTCGATAAATAGATTTGTAACATATTAAGTGTTGCCTGAGCAGCTTTTAGTTGGATCTCCTCTCTTGATCCATATAGATTTAATTCTTTTGTTTTTGAAAAATCATCAGAACATAAAGAAATATAAACTAACCCAGCTGGTTTATTTTCCTGCACTAATGGTCCAGCTACTCCTGTAGTTGATAAAGCGATATCTGAATCAAACAGCTCTTTTGTTTTTTTTGCCATTTCTAAACCTACTTCTAAACTTATTGTTCCATATTTTTCTATTATACTCTTGTCAATATTTAAAATATTTTCTTTTGAAAAACGAGAATAACACACAACTGAACCCTTAAAATACTTTGAGCAATCAGGTAATTTGGTTAAAATACTTGAAATTAATCCACCTGTACAGGATTCTGCCATTGAGAGAGTTAATCCCTTTTTTAACATTAATTCTTGAACTATAGAAGCTAAAGATAATAACGATAAATTCATTTTTTTCTCAAAATTTCTTAAAACTTTTCTATTTGTTTTTATACTTATTTTTACTTATTTCTTTAACACTTAATTTTGCTAAAGTTGCTCCGAATCTCCAGACATAATCTAATCCAGATGCTAAAGTAACTAATATTGCTACTATTAAGAAATACCATTCTAGTTTAATTCCAAGAAATGATATTGGGAAAAAGCTAATTCCAGAGGTTGAGACATTTATAATTGTTATTAAAATTGCAATTGTTTGAATAACTGTTTTTACCTTACCTAAAATACTGGCTGAGATGATTACATTTCTTGTTGCTGCAACTGCTCTTAAACCTGATATTAAAAATTCCCTAAAAATAATAATTATTGCAACCCATGAAGGTATTCTTCCCAATTCGACTAATGCAATAATCGCTGAGGAGACTAAAATCTTATCAGCGATTGGATCTATTAGTTTTCCCCATTCGGTTACTTCATTTTTTGTTCTAGCAATATATCCATCAACTATATCAGTGATAGCAGAAATTAGAAAAATAATCGTTGCAGCCCAAATAAATTGAGTCTGTCTAATTGAATTACTCGAATTAGTTAATAAAAAAAATAAAAAAATTGGAATTGTTAATATCCTAAAAATAGTTAATCTATTAGATAAATTCAATATTATCACCCTCAATGTTTATTAATTTTTCCATAAAGATCAAAGAATTGACTGTTGGTTATTTTTATAGGAATTAAATCTCCTTCTACTACACCATCTTTTTCTACAAATATTAAACCATCAATTTCTGGAGCTTCTCTATATGATCTTCCTTCCCAATAATTATTTAATTCGATAGATGATTGTTCTATTAAAACTTTCAAGGTTTTTCCCACTAATTTTTCTCGTAATTCCATTGAGATCTCATTCTGAAGAAGTACAATATCATTATATCTTCTATCAACTGTTTTTTTATCTATTTTATTATTATAATAATAGGCTTTTGTTCCTTCCTGTGGTGAAAATTTAAAAAATCCTACCCAATCAAGTTTTGCTTTTTTTAAAAATTTACAAAGTAAATCATAATCACTTTCTGTCTCACCAGGGAAACCGATAATAATTGAGCATCTAAATACTATTTCGGGTATCTTTTCTCTAACTCTGGAAAAAAGTTTTAAAAACTCATCATAACTTCCTCTTCTTCCCATTTTTCTTAAAATTTTATTGTTAACATGTTGAATTGGAATATCTAAATATTTGCATAGTTTTTTACCTTTTGATATCAAATTTATCAAATCATCATTAATACCACCAGGATTTAGATACATTAACCTAATTCTCTTTAGATTATCAATTTTAATTAAATCATTTAGTAACCTTACTAAATTAGTCTTTTCCTCCAAATCTTTTCCGTATTGAGTAATATCCTGAGATATCAAAATTATCTCCTTTATATTATTATTAACAAGTTCTTTAGCTTCTTTAATAATTTCCTTTGGTATTCTTGATTCATGTTTTCCCTTTATATTAGGTATATCACAAAATGTACAAGTATGATCACATCCATCAGCTATTTTTAAATATGTATATGGTAATTTTCCATAAAACTTTCTTTTTGGCTGTTTCTTTACCCAATCATTTACATTTTCAACCAAACAAATTGGTTTAAAAATAAAATTCTGCTTTTCAACTAAATTCTTCTGACACTTCTTATATTTAATTTTTTTATCTAAATATAACCTATTCTTTGAAATTGTTGAAATGACATTAGGAAGTGACGACATTTTAGATAAACCTACCCAACCATCAACCTCAGGTATCTCTTTAGATAATTCCTTGTAATATCTTTGTGGCATACAACCAAATACAATTAGTATAAAACTCTTTTCTTCTTTTAGTTGTGCTACATCTAAAATAGTTTCTATTGATTCTTCCTTGGCATGATCAATAAAACAGCATGTATTTATAATTACAACATCTGCCTTCTTAATATTTTTTGTAATAAGAAAATCATTTTCCTCTAAGACGTGTCTAATACAATCAGAATCATATTCATTCTTGGGACATCCAAGTGTAATTAAACAAACTTTTTTATTATTTCTCATATTAAGCATTTTATAATAACACTTCTCAATAATTTAGTTAAAATACCTTTTAAGTAAATAAATATATATCATAAATGAATTAGGTTAACACTTTGGTACTTTTTTCATTTACAGATTAATATTATTTTGTTATAGAGATTGAGATCCCTGTTGTCATTGCGAGCATATGCGAAGCAATCTCACTCAGGATAAACTGTGCAATCCCGATAGGAATAAACTATGTAATCTCATATTAATTAAGTTTAATGGTATATATTATATGAGATTGCCACGTCGCTAAAGCTCCTCGCAATGACAATGTTTATATTTATATACCAAAATAACAAAGTCTGTATTATTTACATCAAAGAATGACAAATACTCTTACTACATTTTTACTACATTATATTAATTTTTAAAAGAGCAAACTGTAAACTTATCTTGTGTACAGTACATTAATATAATAAAAAATATATAAAAAACTCCTAAAATGATATCATAATTAAAAAGATATAAAAATAATAAAGATTTTATGTTAGGTTTAATAAATTATAAATAATGTCTTTTTATAAATTTAGAGTGTAAACTTAACATCATTTCTACTGTAAAAATTTTTGATTTTAATAATATTTATAAAATTTATGATTTCTTAACATTATTTTATATAAAGGTTTAAATTGAGGAGGTTTGTTTAAATGAAAAGTCAAGTTTATTATACAGATGCAAGAGCGAGGTATAAAAGAAATCTTTATGATAAGTTAGAAACAATAGTTAAAAGATCGGAAATTTTAAATTGTATTGAAAAAAATGATTTAGTTGCAATAAAGATTCATGCAGGAGAACCTGGAAATACTACATTTTTAAATCCAACTTTTATCAGGAAAATTGTGGAAATGGTAAAAGAAAGAGAAGCTAAACCATTTATAACAGATACCACTACCCTTTATGTACATAAACGTCATAATGCAGTTGATTACTCAATTTCTGCATTAAAGAATGGGTTTTCATATTCAACTGTTGATGCACCCTTTTTAGTTGCTGATGGACTTATTGGAGATGATTATTCAACAGTAAAAATAGATGGTGAGATATTAAAAGAAGTATATATAGGTTCAAATATATTTAATGCTGATGCATTGATAGTTTTATCTCATTTTAAGGGTCATGAAATGACAGGATTTGGCGGTGCAATTAAAAATGTTGGCATGGGTTGCGCATCAAAGAGAGGGAAGTTTCACCAACACTCTGGAGTCTATCCTAAAATTATAAAAGAGAAATGTACAGGGTGTGAATTATGTGTTAACAGATGTTCATTTAATGCTATATCATTGATTAATAAAATAGCAACTATAGATGAGAAAAAGTGTAAAGGTTGTGGAGATTGTTTAGTTGTATGCAAATCTTCTGCTATAAAAACAAGGTGGGAAACAAAAGCTGAAGAATTTCAAAAAAAGATGACGGAATATGCTTATGGAGTATTAAAAACAAAAAAGGCAAAGGTAGGTTATGTAAATTTTCTTATTAATATTACTCCTGATTGCGATTGCTGTGATTGGAGTGATGTATCAATAGTTCCTGATTTAGGAATTTTAGCATCAAAAGATATAGTTGCTATTGATAAAGCAAGTGTTGATTTAGTAAACAAAGCTCCAATAAATCCCTTAGGAAAATTGAAAGATAAAATAGAATCTAAAGATAAATTCTATGATTTAAATAAAGTGAATTGGAGAGTTCAACTCGAACATGGTCAAAAGATTGGGCTTGGAAATATGAATTACAAGTTAATTAAAATTGATTAATAAAGAATTATTGTAGCCACATTATTCATTTTTAAATTTTTATTTGGTAATACATACTTGAATTTTCCTTCTAATAGAGTATTTGTGGATTGCTTCGGTCAATACGTTCTTTATCCCCGCTTCCTCTCTATGTTAAATCAAGACTGATTTTGATAGATTTATCTATATCTTTCATTATTTTGTTATCAAAACTACCATATTTCTTAATAATTCGTATTTTATCAATTGTTCTTATTTGGTCACATTGAATAATACTGTCATTGTCTAAACCACCAGCACCTTTATTTACCCACACATCTGTTGGATACTTCTTATCTATTTCTTTTTGTCTTGTAATTACAGCAGCAATAGTAAGTGGTGAATATTTATTTCCAACATCATTTTGAATGATAACACAAGGTCTGGTTTTACCTTTTTCTGAGCCTATTATGGGTTCTAAATCAACTAATATTACATCTCCTCTTCTAACTTCAACACTCATTAAATTTCTCCATCTACAAATTTGAAATCTTCACATATCTTTAAATTCAACTTAGCCTTTGCTTTGTATCCCTCTATCAGTTCCCTCTCAATTCTTTCTCGTTCCATTTTCACAAGTCTTTCTTCAGTGGCTTCCCTAACAAATTCACTAAAATTAGTGTTCAAGTTGTCACAAATTGAATTTATTTTAACAATTAAATTAATTGGAAAATTAATATTTTTCCTTTTTGTTTTTAAACCTTCCATCATACACCTCCAATATATACATAATTAACATATTTATAATATACACATAAATATACATCTTGTCAAGTTTTTTTTATCAAAAATCAACTTTTACTATATTTTTTAAAAATGTAAGACTTTTCAGACAGTCTCATTAGCCGAAGTAAACATTCTTTCATTTTTCTGCTTCAATAATTGCAAAGTATTGTGTATCTCCAGCTACTGGAAGTAAGTCCATGGGATTTTCCGCCCATATTGCCGAGGCTACTATATTTGTCTTTACATCCTTAAAACCAGCTTCAGTTAAGTCACTAATCAGATATTTTTCTATAAATGCTCTCTCAAGATTGTACTGTCTTGCTAACTTTGCAGAATTACTGTCTTCCTCAACAAAAGAATGCATCGCTATTAATTTACCACCGTATTTTAGGGTTCTATAAAGTTCTTTCAAAGCCAAAGCTGTATCGGGAATATTATTGAATCCTGCCATTGATGTAGCATAATCAAGAACATTATTCTTGAATGCCAAATGTTTAGCATCAGATGCTACCGCTATAAACTCCTTTGAATATTTTTCTTCCATCTTCTTTTTTGTCCAAACTAACACATTTGGGTCCACATCCATAGCTATGGGGAGGAAAGTTGCTTTTGATTTTAGTAAGTTCTCAAACATTTCCCCTAAGCCGGTTGCTATATCAATAACATACCCATGAAATGTATCAATATATTCCTTCATATCACCCTGCCAAACTTTCTGAGCTTTCCTTGTTTCCTCATTAATAAAACTTCTATATTGTTGATGTAATTTTTCTCTTTCTTGAGATAAAATACTTTCATTCCATTTATATTCTTTCCCAGATAATTTCGGATTGATTAGTACATATACACCGCCTATTAAGGTGTATTTTTCTCCACATATTAAACATTTCAACTCTTCAGTAACAGCACTTTTACAAAGTGGACAGCATAATAGCTTATAAGCTGAAATCATGTTCAAAACTCCTATGGATTTTTATTTTGCTTAAATTTTTTTATACGAAATGTTTCCATAAAACAATTATTTTTATACATATTATACGAAATCAGATTAAGTTATAATCAAATCAAAACTACTTTCATTTTACCCTTACTATTTTTATAACTTTATTTCTCTTCTGGAATTACAAAACAGCAAATTAGATAAATTATTATTGCTTTTCCAAATGAGATTAATGTCAATAGTAACCATAATAATCTAACCATCGTAGGATCCACATTAAAATATTCAGCTATTCCACCACATACACCACAAAGTTTTCTATCCTTTTTTGAACGATAAAGTCTTTTCTCCATAATTTTTAAATTATCTTTTATATAAGAATAATCATTAAAAGTATATTTTTTCTCAGCCCCTTTTATTCAGATCAACTATATCTACAGTGAGTTGTTAGCCAGGGGGTTCAATGACAGGGATGAATTACCCTTATAGTTTAAAAGATATATTAGACAAAGCATGATAATAGTTCCCCCACTAGGCGGTAAAACGTAGAACGGAATAATCCGGATCGGTTACGCCTGAAGGATAATATTTTTCATAACCTTCATGCCACAACTGTTTCTTTGATTCAATATCCTGAAGCACTTCAATATTTCCGACCAACATTAATCCTTCCCATTGATCAAAGTCTACAAAGTAAACGTATGTCTTTGAGTCTCGATTAAGTTGAGTAATTCTTTTAGACGAAGTATTTGTGCTGAACCATACTATCTTCAAATCCTCGTTTTCCATTTTGATCATAGCTTTAACATTGGGATAACCTTTGTCACCATTAGTTCCTAACATTGCAATATTGGATCGATTAGCCAGAGATAATGCCTTTTTTCGCGCTTCTTCTTTTTGCATAATTCTACACTCCTTTACATACGAAGCGATCAGTGTTAAATTTTATTGTTTCTTTTATTTTTTTTGTTTTTTTCATCTAAATCTCCCTTAAAATTAACCATTTTCTTCTACCTGTTTGCGTTTCAGTCACTTTTTATTTAGGTTAATTATTTCTAATTACCTTTTATATAAAGATCATTATGAAAAATACATCTTTGAATTCTATCAATATGAAATATGTCCGTCAAACCAATAAATTTTATTAAGAGTGAAAAATGAAACATAGCTTACAAAAATCATAATAATTAATAAAAGAGAAAATTAAAGATTTTCTGTCACTAAATGTTTTATACAAATTAAACTTATAAATAAATTCAGATATAATGTAAATGTTACAGAACAGCTAAAAAGTAAATTAATCTTTTTATAACTCATTTCAGATATAATGAAAATTCGGGAAATTTTCTGTAAATCAATTTTAAATAAGACTGGAATACCTGCTGGGGACTATGCTTTAAATCCTTATACAGGTTGTGAACATAGCTGTATATATTGTTATGCTGTTTTTATGAAAAGATTTTCTGGTCACAAAGAACCCTGGGGGAATTTTGTAGATATAAAAATTAATGCTGCAGATATATTACATAAACAACTAAATAGGTTAAAACCTGGAATTATACTTTTAGGAACAGTTACAGATCCATATCAACCTTTAGAGGAAAAATATGAAATTACGAGGTCTTGTTTAAAAGAACTTGCAAATTCTAATTTTCCAGTTTCTATACAAACAAAGTCTTCTTTAATACTTAGAGATATGGATTTAATAAAAGAGATTAAAGATATTAAAGTTGGTATTACTATAACTATTTTTAATGAAAAACTCAGAAAATTTTTTGAGCCAAAAAGCTCTACTACAGAAGATCGATTTAAAGCATTATCTGAATTATCAAATCAAAATATAAAGACATTTCTATTTTTTGGTCCAGTTATGCCATACTTCTCCGACAATGAAGATGTAATTGATAAAATCTTTAAAAATGCTAATAAGGTAAGGGTTGGTAATATTCTGATTGACAGTTTGAATCCATATCCAAAAGTTTGGAGTAAAGTTAAAAAATTAATTGAGAATAAATTTCCAGAAATTTTAGATTATTATGAATTTTTTTATCATGATAGAAACTTATATAAGCAAGAACTTGCATTAAAAGTTAAAAAAATTGCAAGAAATTACAAAATTCCCTATCAACTCTGTTTTTAAAATTGGATAATTATGATAAAGAAAATAAAGGTAAAGTCAGGATATATTATTGTTGAAGCTAAATTAAATAATACCAAAACTGCAGATGCAATTTATAAAGCACTTCCAATTGAAGGAATTGTAAACACATGGGGAGATGAGATTTATTTTTCAATATCAGTTATTTTGGATTTAGAAAAAGATGCTAAAGAAATTGTTGAGAAAGGAGATTTAGGATATTGGCCTTCTGGAAATGCATTTTGTATCTTTTTTGGACCTACTCCAATAAGTAAGAATAATAAAATAAGACCTGCAAGTAAAGTTAATGTTTTTGGTCAAATTATAAGTGATATAAAGATTTTAAAGAATATTGAAGCTGGAAGTAAAATATCAGTATTTAAATAAAGAATATTACTCTTTTGTTAATAAACCTATTTTTTATAAAGAAATTAACGATTTTTATAAAAAATTTTGGATTTTAATTAAAAGATTTCTTATGAGTGAAGTATGGTTCTATATACTAATTTTGAAGAAATAACAGAAATTTTTAAAAATAATATAGAAATATATCAAAGTAATTTTTAAAATTAGATTTTGGGGCTATTTTGTGGGAATTTGGGCATTTTATAAGTTATTTTTTATCACTTTTTTCCGATTTAGGTATCCCTATCCATCTTGGTGTTCTTTTCATATATTCCCGGTAATCTTTTCCATACCTTTTTAGACAATATTGTTCTTCAGCAGGTGCATATATCATGTTAAAACTTTGCATTATTACTGTAAGTAGTAGAAACACCCATGAAACACAAGCTATGGCTATACCTAAAAATATCAAAGTTTGTGCTACATAGGAAGGATGCCTTGAGTAACGGTAGGGACCTTTGGTGAAAGGTTTATCAGTAGGAGTAGTCCGAACAAAAAAAATAACTGATTGGAAGATAACAAGTGCTATTAGGGAGATTACTAAACCTATGAAAAACCATGCTTTTCCTAATTGCAATGGTAGAAAGATGGAATAGATAAATCAAGCAACTAAAATAGCCGTAG
>JAUWOM010000023.1 GCA_030612085.1 Actinomycetes bacterium | reverse complement strand
AATCTGTTAAGAAAGCTTTAGATATAAAATTTGTTAATAATGTAGATGAGGTCTTTGATATAGCAATAGAAAAAGAAAAAAAATAAAGATTGTTGAAAGATTTGGGCATAGTTTCTTGACTAAAATGTCTTCGAAACTATGCCACAAATCTATTTATATTCATATTTTAATATAAGGTCTCTTGCAGCCTTAGCCTCGTCTAGCCTTTTTATTTGAGTTTTATGTGGTGCAGATTTTAAAATTTCTGGGTTTTTATCTGATTCCTTTGCTATTTGTATCATCGCTTTAATAAACATATCCAGAGTCTCTTTATTTTCTGTTTCTGTTGGCTCTATCATAATTGCTTCATTTATAATCAGAGGAAAATAAATTGTCGGTGGGTGAAAACCAAAATCCATTAGTCTTTTAGCAATATCTAAAGCTCTTATTCCCTTTTCTTTCTGCCAGATTGCTGAGATAACAAATTCATGCATACAAATTTCTGGATATGGAATATGATAATATTTACTTAAATGTTTCTTTAAATAATTTGCATTTAAAACTGCTAATTGACTCGCCCTTTTTAACCCTTTTGCCCCTAAAGAGAGAATGTATGAGTAGGCTTTAATTAACACATTAAAATTCCCATAAAATGCTTTTACTTTTCCTATTGAATCTTTTTTATCATAGTTAAGATAATATCTTCCTTTATTATTTAACTCTACAGTAGGGATAAGAAGAAATTTAGAAAGTTCTTTAGTTACTCCAATAGGACCTGAGCCTGGTCCTCCACCACCATGTGGTGTAGAGAATGTTTTGTGAAGATTGAGGTGTACAATATCAAAGCCCATATCCCGTGGCTTGGATATTGTCATTATAGCGTTTAGATTTGCTCCATCATAATATACTAAACCACCTACATCATGAACCATCTTTGAGATTTTCAAAATATTTTCATCGAAAAATCCTAATGTGTTTGGATTTGTTAACATCAATCCAGCAGTTTCTTTATCTAAAAGTTCATTTAATTTTTTTAGATCCACTTTACCATTTTCATCTGAATCAACTGCAACAGCATTATAACCTGCCATAGTAACACTTGCTGGATTAGTACCATGAGCTGAATCTGGGATTATAATATTTTTTCTTTTATTACCTTTTTCTCTATGATAAGCATCTATAATAAATAAACCTGTTAATTCTCCATGAGCTCCAGCTGATGGCTGCAGTGTGAATTTATCCATACCTGTTATTTCACATAAAAGAACATCTAGCTCATACATGAGCTGGAGAGCACCTTGTATATCTTCTTCATCTTGATATGGGTGAATATTGACAAAATTCTCTAGCCTGGATATCTCTTCATTGATTTTCGGGTTATATTTCATGGTACATGATCCCAAAGGATAAAACCCAGTATCAACTCCAAAATTCTTCTTTGAAAGCTTATTATAATGTCGAATCAACTGTGGTTCACTTATTTGAGGTAATTCAGGAGCTTTTTTGCGTTTTAAATTATCTGGAATATTAATCTCTATAGAAGAAATTTCATTTGGTACAGTTGGTAAAATTTGTTTACCTTTTTCTAAATAGGGTATTTGAAATATTAACCTATCATTCATATTAAAAACCTTCAAAATTTAATATATTTTTATATGTAGGGCAACCCTTTAGGGTTGCATTATTAAGCAAGGCTAAAGCCTTGCCCTACATTTAATTTATTTTACCTTTAATGCTTTGTTTAATGTATCTATTAATAAATCCATCTCATCTTTTGTTCTTTTTTCTGTAACAGCAAAAAGGTATCTTTTTTTGAGAGATGGGTACCATTCTTCTAAACATATTGGTCCTAAAATTCCTTTTTTTGATAATATTTTTTTCAATTCAGTTGAATCCAAATCAATGTAAACAACAAATTCATTGAAAAATTTAGAATTGAATGTTGGGTTTATTCCTTTAATAGCTACTAATTTTTGAAAAAGATAATGAGCATTCCTGTAGCAAAGTTCTGCAATTTCATATAAACCATCTCTTCCAACATATGAAAGATAAACACAAGCTGCTAATACATTTAGAGATTGGTTTGAACATATATTTGAAGTAGCCTTTTCTCTTCTGATATGTTGTTCTCTTGTTTGAAGGGTGAGAACATAGCCAATATTTCCAGCACTATCCACTGTTTGACCTACAATTCTACCAGGTGTTTTTCTTAAATATTTCTTTTTACAAGTTAAAAATCCAAACGATGGTCCTCCAAATGATTGTGGATTACCTAAGATTTGACCATCTCCAACAACAATATCAGCTCCAAAATCAGCTGGGGGTTTAAGTAATGCTAAAGATAATGGATTAACACAAGCGATAGCCAAAGTATTACTACCCGATAAAATTGGAAATATCTCATCTATGGGTTCTAAATTTCCAAAAAAATTTGGCTGAGGAATTATTAAACATGAAGATTCATCTATTAGATTTTCTTTTATTTGCCCCTTATCAGTAATACCTTCTTTCATAGGAATTTCAAAAACCTCTATTTTTCTTGGCTTCATATAGGTTTTTAGTACTTGACGATATTCTGGATGTATAGTTTCTGATATTAAGATTTTTTTCTTTTTATTTATAGATATAGCCATATTTGCAGCTTCTGCAACAGAAGTTGCACCATCATAAAGTGAGATGTTAGAGATATCCATGCCAGTTAATTCACACATCATTGTCTGATACTCAAACATAGATTGTAAAATTCCCTGACTTAATTCTGACTGATATGGAGTATAAGCAGTATAAAATTCTGGTTTGGAGATTATATAATTTACAACAGAAGGTATAAAGTGATCATAATTACCTGCTCCAAGAAATGAAATTCTGTTGTCTGTACTTATATTTTTTTTACTTATAAATTTTAATCTTCCTAAAAGCTCAATTTCACTTAATGGTTCAGGTAATTTTAGCTCTTTTTTTTGTTTAATTTTGTCTGGAATATTGTTATACAAATCCTTTAAAAATTTTATCCCTAAAAAAGAGAGCATTTCCTTGATTTCTTTATTAGAATGAGGAGTATAATCCATATGCTATATATTAACAAATTTAAATATTAGTACTTTAAAATCAAATTTAAAAATAAAATTAAAAATACAATTTAAACTATTCTGATCAGTTAGTGAACTACCCCCAGCTAACGCAGAGAACTTTCTTCTTCTATGACCGAACTTACAGGAACTTGGGTTAGTTCCTGTAGAGTTAATAACTAATTTTGCTACTTTTATTCCTCTGTAGATTTTTGATATTCCTCAGTAGATATTAAATCTTTTATCTCATCCGGGTTATTCATCTCGATTTTAACCATCCAACCTTCACCATATGGATCCTGATTTATTATTTCAGGTGCATCTGTAACAGCATCATTTACTTCAGTTATTTTACCAGTTACTGGTGAGTATACATCTGAAACTGATTTTACTGATTCAATTGTCCCAAAGGGTACATTAGCTTCGACATCCGTACCAACAGGCGGGAGTTCTAAAAATACTATATCTCCCAATGCATCCTGAGCGTAATCAGTTATTCCAACAATTACTATGTTTCCCTCAACTTTCCCCCATTCATGGTCTTTTGAATAATAAAGTCCCTCTGGAAAATCCAATTTTTTCCTCCTTCATTTATTTTATTTCATTTTTTATTAAAGATTTAAATTCTCATAAATATAAAAATAATGAGTAGTATTCTTCTCTTCTTTCTTATAATATCACCTGTTAAATAAAAGTTTTAATTAATATTTAAGGTAATTAGTAATTCCTGTATAAAAAAAAGTAAAAAACAAGATCCCAAAAAGTATACTGATTACAAAACCGATTGCCATCCAGATTAATTGTGCTTTTGCCCAATTTGATTTACTCATTTTTATGTTGGACCCAAATGCCCATACAAATAATAGAATAATATTTACTAAAGGAATAATCATTAACAACATTGTTATAAACCATTCACCAACAGTTACTATTTCAGTTAATCCTTCCGATGATTTTACTTCACTTTGCTCCATGCTATCCTCCTTTCAAAAATGAAAATTCTAATCTTAAAATATCTCTTATACTTTTAAAAAATCAGTGATATTTATAATTTATAAATTATAATCTAAAATCTTTCTTTTAAAAAATTTTTTAAAAAGATTTTTTATATTTATTCATTAATAATATTTCTATTCTATTGAGTAGAGCAAGGCTTTAGCCTTGCTTAATAAGGTAACCCTAAAGGGTTGCCCTACATATAAAAATATATCTTTAAAAATATGAAAGGTCATCAATAATCCTCACAATTATCTATTTTTTATAAGTGTAAGGGTTCTATTCATTTCATTGTTTATTAACATCACAGCCTCATCTACTCCCATCCCAGGTTTTGCAAGAATCTGACATGGTCCTGTTGCTAAAGCTATATGAGCACATATTCGAGCACTACGATCCGTTTCATTACAACTTCCACCAAGATATGCTCCTACACCATGTTTCTTACAAAATAAAATAGCTTCTATAGTATTATTTATTCCTCCCAAATCTGGAGCCTTAATTTGAATCATATCAGCAGCCTCTCCATGTACAAAGTCTTTAATGTCCTCAAATGTATTACACCACTCGTCAGCTATTATTTCAGTCTTACTTCCTATTTTCTTTAATTCTGTTCTTAACTCTCGCATAGATTTTATCTGGCCTTCTTTACTTCCTGCATCAACAGGTCCCTCAATCCTGAGACGATATGGTTGAGAGATCCGTTCTAAGTTCATAATATATTTTGCAATTGTTTCCATATTATTATTAAATGCCTGTCCAAATGTTCCATAAACATCAAGATGAAATATAGGATTATAATCAGGTTTACCTAATTGAACCACTCTTGTTCTAAGCCATGATAGATAATCCATTAATTTCTCCCCTCTCCTGCCTAACTTCTCTTCAACATTGTTTATCAGTCCATGAGGAAGAACTTGAATTCCCTTTATTATCATTTTATCTGCATTGTTATACCTATCATCCCCACTCTGAGCAAATATTGGAACTGGTTCCTCTTGAATTTCTATACCATATTCTTGGGATATAACCTCAGCCATAGTAATATGCTTTTTTCTTGAAACAGCATTTAAAATAGCCTGGGTTATTCCATATCGAAGTGCAGTATGTAATCGTTCTCCATTAACTTTTAAATTATCTAACTCTTCAGCCATATTCTTGAAATTTTCTATCTCACGTTCAACCATTAATGGCGCAATTTTCTCATTTATAATAGGAAGATAATCATCAGCTAAAAAAAGTGCATCTCTACCAGCTGCTCCAGAGTACTGAACAGCTACACAATCACCATATGCAATTCTACCTTCATCCAAAACTAACATGACTGAAATGCTTTCACCAGCAATCCTTATTGTACTAAAGCCTGGAGTAATAGGTTCTCCTGAATAGGCGAATCCATCATGTTTTGCATGAGATTTTATAGCTGCTTGATCATCATAATAAAAACCGGAGAATCCCTTTGAAGCAACTACTTTTTTTATTTTCATTATTTATTAACCTCCCCCTCTAATGAAGTTATCAAATTTTTTAAAATTTATTCTTATCATTAATGTAATGAGATTCTTCACTCGCTAAAGTTTACACTCGTGCGAAGCGAAGTGCTCGTTCAGAATGACATTTTATTTATTCTCTGGTCTTCCGACCAGATATCCTTTACTTATAGCATATATATCATCTACCACCATTTTAAATGATGGTTTCCTATTTTCAACTTTTCCTCTTTCCTCTAACTTTTTTTTGTGAAAATTTCTTATTTTTTTTGAGAAAGGTAGATTTCCAATATTCAAAAATCTAATAGCACCATGATCATCTCTTACTGGAATTATTTTTCCTTTGGTAAAACGACTCGGAGCGAATGGAATATCAATTACTCCTGCTTCAAATCCTCTTACTAAACCAATGGCGATATCACCTTTTCCTAAATTCAATACAGCTTCTAAAATTGACTTTGTTTCCTCTTTTATGATGTCGATCTCTTTTTCAATCAACTCAATTTCTTTTAGCTTCTGATCTTTTACCATATTTAAAATCTGTTTTGTTGCTCTAAGCCCAAGAGCATTTGCTTCTTTAGTGGGAATACCATATGCCTCATGTGGAGTTTTTACAATAACTTTTGTTGCACCTCCAAGACCAGCAGCTGCTGCTCCCCATGAAATTACAGCAAATGCTTCAGCTTCATCTTTAGGGAACCCTCCCATCCATTGATGAAATACTGTAGTTAATAAAATATCAGTAAATCCAAATTCTTTTAGATACTGCTCTGTTATAATTGATAATAATTTTATAGCAGCTATATCCTGAATTAAATTCCCACATTGTCCATATCCAACACTTATACTTTTTACACCTTGAGCTGCAGCAAGTAATGCTTCTGCAATAGAAACTGCATGGGAGATACATGGAGGAACTAAAGTTCCTGTTAAAGGTCCAAAAGATTCCCTATTTATAGATACACCATTATCTTGATAATATCCTATTAATCTATCAACATATTGCCAATTTCTAATACTTGTCTCAATTGGAACATTTTTAGAATAAGGAATATTATAAGTTATGGCTCCACCTTCAAAATCTGTAAAACCTCCTGCCAATGTTATCTCTGCTAATAATCTTGAATCAGGAGTTCCGTGACGAACTTCAACTGGTACATTAACAGACTCGCAAACTTTCCTACAAGCTTTAACTCCATGATTTACCGCAGGAAAACCATTTAACATCGACCTGCCCAACCTAATACTCTCCTCTATTCCTTTCTGAGCTTCCTCATATTTATTTAACCTGGTATAGCTGTCAATAGTAGTTGGTAGAAGGTCAGCCATTCCTTCCTTTTCTAAAAATCGAAGAAGTTCAATATGGTTATCTATTAAAGCAACTCCTGCCCTTGGTTGAGTTAAGGTTCTTCCCTCATTTTTTGCCTTTTTAAGAACCCATTTTGAAACTTTGTTTTTTGGAATTGCTCTATGATAATTTATCGATTCCTCTAAATCTACTTGAGAACCTGTTGGCCAGCTCTTTAGCACTTCTTTTCTCTTTTTAAGAAACTCTTCTTCTTCCCACCTGATATTTTTCATCTCCAATCCTTATCACCCAATATATTCTTTAATTAGAATCTTTTATCAAATGTAGAGCGAGGCTTTAGCCTTGCTTAGTAATGCAACCCTGAAGGGTTGCCCTACATAATTTATTTATAATTAAAACCAATTACTATATTTTATATATAAATAAGATGTTTTTTTAATAACCTTAAAGCTAAGTCTGGCATTTTTTGAGCTAAAAGTCCAACAGCAAACATTATATAATATTTATCTAATAAAAATTTTGGAGATTTCGGCTTCAATATGTATGGCTCATCTTCATCAAATATAGATTTTTCCAAAATAGACTTTGGATTCTTAGCTTTTATCACACCCCCACCAGTTCCTAATACAGTGGGGACATCTCTTAAATCTTTCCCATATAAAATATTTACTGGACTTATTGGTGTATATTTTGTTTGAAACTTTCCTACATGTCTATTTATTGCAATTTTAGTAGATATTGCAGATAGTAACTTATCTACCTCAATATCTTTCTCATCTTTAGCAATAAAATTAATATTTCTTGATAGCTTTTCAACTTTCTTATCCAGGTCCTTTAATTTTATTTTACATTTCTTCATAAAATTTTCCTTTTTGGCTGTATTTAAAAGATTCATAGCACTAAAACGAATTCCTAAATCACCCTCAACTGTTCTTTTCATGTAAGGTTGAGGGAGACCCTTTACAACAAAACCACCTGTACCCGGTAGTCCTAATGAATATGAGCAAACATCAGTAGTAGCTCCACCAACATCAATTAACATTAAATCCCCAATACCTTCCTCATTATCTGTACCTTTTGCTAGTAACTGCCCAGCTTTTAAAACAGCTGACGGGGTAGGCATTAAGACACTTGATAAGAAATCCATCCTTTTTGAAAGACCTTTTGCTTTGATTATATTTGATAGAAAGAGTTTTCTTATTAATTCTTTAGCTGGTTCTATATTTAAATAATTTAACTCAGGTAAGATATTTTCTATTATCGATACAGACTTTTTATTTTCTTTTAAAATTCTCTTTGCTATAGTTGCTGAACATTTATTCCCAGCATAAACAATTGGAACATCTATCTTTAGTTGACTTAAAACCTTTGCATTATGAATTATTACCTTCTCGTTTCCTCCATCAGTTCCACCTGAAAGCAGTATTAAGTCCGGTTTTAAAATTTCAATTTCATCTCTTTCGTCTGCAGTTAATTTATAGCTGTAAACTTTTAAAACTTTTCCACCAGCTCCTAAAGCTGCAATTTTAGCTGCTTGTGAAGTTAAGAGGGGAACTAAGCCTACCGCTACAATTTTTAAACCTCCAGCAGCACTACTACAGGCTAATTTTAAATCATAATCTATATCTATGTTTTTTTTTGATATTTTTTTATTAAGTTCATTTAGAGCTTTTTTAAATCCAATCATCACATCAGTTTCTACTGTTGTTGGATAATATGAACTCCCTAAGAATATTTCTTTTTCTAAATCTATTGCTACCAATTTGGTAAATGTACTTCCAAAATCAACCAAAAGTGCTATTCCCAAAATAAAAATCTCCTATTTAATGTTAAAATCTTTTTTTATATCATCAATTAATTGCTGAGGAGATGTTCCAGGGGGATAAGCCCTATTAAATCCCATCTCTTCAAAAATCTTTTTAACCTCAGTAAAATCCTTCTTTCCTACAACTAAATTTCCACCAACATATAATTGCATATCACCAATTCCAGCTTCAATACATTTTTCCCTCATTCCCCTGCAATCTATTTCACCATGACCATATAATGATGAAACAACAATCAAGTCTGCTGCAGTTTCAATTGCAGCATTTATAAAATCCTCTTGAGGGGAGAGAACTCCAATATTTATTACTTTAAATCCTTCTTCAGTTAGCACATTTTCGAGTATTTTATTTCCAACTGCATGAACATCAGAGCCAATTACACCAAGCACTATTTTTAATTTTCTTTTCCCTGCAATCATTTATAAAATAACCTCCTATTGTAATATTTAAAACCCTAAATATTATTAAATTAGTTATTATTCTACATTCATTTATTTTTCGTGTAAAATTATTTGAATTATTTTTTACACTGATAGACTTTTATTTATATTAAAATATAAAGTAAAGGATTGAGTCATTAATGAAATTATATGAGTATGAAAGCAAAATTATATTTAAAAAAGAGGGTATCCCCATACCTGAGAGTTATTTAGCTTCAACTCCAGATGAAGTAGAAAAGATTGTAGAGAATCTTAAAAAAGAAGTTGCTATAAAAGCTCAAATTTTAGCTACTGGTAGAGGAAAGGCTGGAGGAATATCATTTGCAAAAAACCCCAAAGAAGCAAAGCAATTAGCAAGAAAGATATTTTCATTAAAAATAAAGGGATTTGAAGTAAGAAAGGTCTTAGTAGAAGAAAGACTATTTCCATCTGCTGAACTTTTTCTTGGAATAACTTATGACCTATCTCAAAAAACTCCCGTAGTAATTTCATCTTCTCTTGGTGGTATTGACATCAATGAAATAGCTAAAAAATATCCAGAAAAGGTTTTTACTTTACCCGTTAATATGGTCTGGGGAATTCAAAACTATCAAGGAAAATTACTTGCAAAAAATATGGGGCTGAAGTCAAAAGATATGTTTAAGGCTGCAGGTATTGCTGTTAAATTATTTAATATTTTTAAAAAATATGATTGTGATTTAGCAGAAATAAATCCTTTGATATTAACTCAAGATGGAAAGTTAATTGCAGCAGATGCCCATTTAGAACTTGAACAGGAAGCTCTTTATAGACATAAAGAATTAGAGCAATTAGAAATACCTATTAGAAAAGATAGCCCTCGAATTCCTACAAAGTTTGAAATAGAAGCAGAAAAAATTGATAAGATTGACCACAGAGGTGTTGCAGGTAGAGTTGTTGAGTTTGATGGAAATCTGGGATTATTAATTGGAGGAGGTGGGGCATCCCTTACTATCTTTGATGCTATTAGATATCATGGAGGAAAACCAGCAAATTACTGTGAAATTGGAGGTAATCCAACAGTTAAAAAAGTAAAAGAGCTAACAAAACTGATTCTAAAAAAACCAGGCATAAAAGGATTAGCAGTTATAACTAATGTTTTAAATAACACCCGAGTAGATCTTGTGGCAAGAGGAGTAATTTTAGCCATGAATGAATTGGATATCAAACCTAGTGAGTATCCGATTTTATTTAGAAGTGCAGGTGCATATGAAGAGGACGGATACAGAATTCTTAAAAAATACAAAATAAAATATATGGATAGGAGTTATTCTATAGATCAGGCTGCAAAAGCAGCAGTTGAAATGATATCCAATTTAAAATAAAAAATGATTGATTTATTTTTTTATAAGTGGAGAATTAATTGAGTATTTTAATAGATGAGAAAATAAGAGTTTTGGTTCAAGGAATTACAGGGAGAGAAGCAGCATTATTTACTAAATATATGCTTGATTACAGTACTAATGTGGTTGGTGGTGTAACTCCAGGAAAAGGAGGACAGACTATTCATGGAATCCCTGTTTTTGATTGTGTTAGTGATGTAGTTAAAGAGTTTGGAGCAAATACATCAATCATATCTGTTCCTGCTGCTTTTGCAAAAGATGCTGCATTAGAAGCAATAGATTCTAACATAGAACTTATTGTTATATTCACTGAGAGAATCCCAAAAAAAGATGTAGTTTTGATTTTAGATTTTGCAGAACAAAAAGGTACAAAAGTTATAGGACCGAACTCATTAGGAATTATTTCACCTGGTAAATCTAAGGTTGGAGCTATTGGCGGACCACAAATTGAAACAAAAAAATCATATATGATAGGTCCAGTTGGAATTGCTTCTACCAGTGGTGGAATGACAACAGAGCTTGCAAATTTATTAACTAGTAATGAGATAGGACAAAGTACATGCATCAGTGTTGGTGGGGACCCAATTGTTGGAATGACATTTAGAGAACTACTTCCTCTTTTTGAAAAAGATATTCAAACAAAAACTATTGTACTTTTTTGTGAACCGGGTGGTACACAAGAAGAGGATGCAGCTAGATATATAATTGAATATTCATATTCTAAACCTGTAATAGCTTTTATTGGTGGAAGATTTGTTGATGATATGCCAGGTATGAGATTTGGACATGCTGGTGTCATTGTACAAAAAGGAAAAGGAACAGCTAAAGGAAAAATTGAAGCATTTAAAAGAGCTGGTATATTGGTAGCAGATACACTAACTCAATTAGTTGATTATGTCAAAGAATCATTAAGCTAAAAATATTTTATTTTTATGGTGAAAATTATGGGAATGTTTGTAAAAGTAGAAATTAATAATAGTAAATGTAAAAAAGTTAAAAATTGTAAAATATGTGAAGAGGTTTGTCCTGTTGAAATCTTTAAATTTGAAAATTTAGAAGAGAATAATGAAATAATTTCAGTTATTGAGGAAAATGAAGATGAATGCATATTTTGTAATCTTTGTTTAGAAAAATGCCTACAAAAAGCAATCACTATAAAAAAATTATATTAGAGATCAAATATTGCAGGAGGAAAAATGAAAGAGAAAGAATTTGAGTGGAGAACAGCTATATCCAAAGTTGAACCTAATAAAATCATAATTAGAGGTTATGCTTTAGATAAAATTATAGGAAAAAAGAGTTTTGGTGAAGTAGTTTATCTTCTATGGATGGGGAAATTTCCTACTAAAGAAGAGGGCAAAATGATGAATGCAATATTAGTGTCAGGCTGCGATCATAGCTTAGCAGCTCCATCAGCAGATGCAACAAGATTTGTAGCATCATCAGGTGTTCCCCTGCAAGCGAGTGTAGCATCAGGTATTATAGCATTAGGTGAATATCATGGAGGTTCAATTGAGGGATGTGCAAAGATTCTCCAAGAAGGAGTAAAAGAGAGTGAAAAACAAAATAAAGGTTTGGCACAGATTGCTGATGAAATTGTACAAAAACATCATTTACAAAAGAAAAGAATCCTTGGATTTGGACATCCTTACCATAAATCTGATCCAAGAACTAAGAAACTATCAAAGTTGGCAGAAGATTTAAAACTATATAAAAAGCATTGTAAATTGGTATTTGAGATTGAAAAGTCTATTGAAAATATGTTAAATAAAAAAATAATTCTAAATGTAGATGGAGTAATTGCAGCAATCACGTCAGATATGGGATTTCCTTATAAATATGGTAAGGGTTTTTATATTGTATCAAGAGC
>JAUWOM010000088.1 GCA_030612085.1 Actinomycetes bacterium | reverse complement strand
CAACTTCCTATATAAAAGGACAATGCCTTTAAGGCAGATCCGATTGACAAGAGGAATAATAAGATGAATATAATAGCTATCTCAATTTTATATGGAATAACAGCGTTTTTAGTAGTTATTACTTTGGGTGAATTGAGAATTGCAAGAAAAAAGAGATTGGAGAGAAAGCTAAAGAGACTTGTAATAAAACCAGAAGAAAAAAAAGTTACGGGAAGATTTAGCAAGAGTATAGAAAATTTTTTAATGGGAACAGGGCTGAAATTAAGTGTTGAAGAATTTATTTTTTTAATCCTATTTTTATATATCATAATACTAATTGGACTATTAATATCAAAAACTCCAATATTTATAGCATTACTTTTATCTCTAATATTACCAGCTCTTCTTCTGTGGTATCTTATATATAAAAAAGAGAAGAGAAAAGAAAAGGTTGAAAAGCAGATGGATGGTTTCTTAATAGATTTGAGTGGAATATTAGGTCCTATTCCGAATATATTAGAAGCACTAAAACAATCTATTAAGACACTTGACCAACCTCTCAAAGATGAGATATTAGAGACTGTAAATAATGTTACAAGTGCAAACCTATCCATAGAAGATTCTTTAAGAAATCTTTCTAAAAGATTTGATGACAGGGGACTTGTAAATATATTCTGTGTTGCTATGATTCAAGCCAATAAGATAGGTACAAAGGATACTGGAAGAATTCTCAAAAGATATGCAGATGTTGCAAGGCGTAATCAGAGCATAAAAACTGAAGCTATTACAAAATTATCTTATGCTCGTACACAGAAAAATATTTTAATTTTAGGTGTAATTTCAATGTACATTTTAGTTTTTATTATGAATCCAGGATACATCAGTTTTTATAGAACCTCTCTTGGATTATGGATAATGGCATACTCAATAATCTCAATAGGTGTGGGTCTTTATATTCTCAATAAGTTGACAAACATAGGTGGTGATAAATGAATTTAAGAGCTTTAATATTTTCACTTACACTGGGTTTACTTTCTTCTATTATTACATTTTTCATTTTATTAAGACCTGCAAGATTAAAAGGAATAATTGAGAAAGAAACTAAAAGAACAAGAAAAAATTTTATATACAGTTTAGTTGATAAATACACCAGCCCAGCAGATAGAGAAGAATATGATGACATGTTTGAAAAACTGCAAGATTTTAAATTTTTTGGATATAGAGTAAGGAATTTTAGTGATTTTATAACATTAAAAATGATACTGGTTAGCATTGCCCTAATTTTTTCAATCATAATAAGATTACCATTTCCTAAGATAATTATAATGATTTTCTTAACAGTAGTTGCATGGAAACTTCCAGATATCAAACTTTCAAGAGAAATTAAAATTATGGATAAAACCATAAAGAATGAATTACCTTATATAGCGGAGATAGTTGCATTAGGGATGGAAGGAGGGATGGATTTCAACGAATCAGTTCATTTCTTAACAGATAACACAAAAGGTAAAATTACCGATCTGTTAAAAGAGGGTTACTTTAATTTTACTGCTGGTAGTGGTGAGGAAAAAAGTTATATAAATGCTGCAAAAAAAAGTTTGTGTGAGGAGTTTGTAAACCTTATAAAAACTGTATTTCAAAATAAGAAATTGGGAATGCTCGTAAGCGAAGCTATTTTTAGACAGGCTGAAAATATAAGATATAAAAATGCTACAGATTTAAAGTTAAAAGTTGAAAGAATTCCCCTTTTCGCAACCTTGATTATTATGGGATTTTTCTTTTTCCCAATATTGATAATAATGATAGCACCTGTATTTGCTGAAGTGTTTAAATTATTTACAGGATAATGTGAAACCTAAAATATAGTAACTTTTTTACTTTTTAATTGTTATAACAATATATGGATAAAAATAATAAAATTATGTTAAATTTATATAATGTTATTTGGAGGTGAAAAGTGAGTCTAATAATGAATTTATTTCTAAAATTTTTTAAGAAAATCAAAAATGAAAAAGGTGATGTAGCTATTGAATATTTTGTAATTGCTGCAGTAATAATAGTTGGAGTAATTGCAGCTCTATATGCTTTAAGAGATCAGTTAATACTTCTTATTGAAAACATAACCGAAATTTTAACACTAGAACCAATAGTTACACCTTAGTAAGATAGCTCATTCTTAAATACAGAGCTTGATTTTACTCTATTTACTTAGTTCGATTTTGTCTGGAGTTTATTTGAATGGCGAAATTAAATTTTAAAAGTGAGAAAGGCTCAACAATAATTGAGTTCTCTTTAACAATATTAATATTTCTAATAATATTTGCTGCAATAGTTCAGTTTGGATACATATTACTTGCAAATAATATTGTAGAGACAGCATCTTTTGAGGGTGCAAGAGCAGGCTCTATAACACCAGATCCAGAAAATGCTGTTGATGTTGCAACTAATGCTGTTGATGATTATATTGTAAAAGTACTTCCTGGTTGGGACAGCGGAAGAATGAGTAAAGATATATCAATTACAGGAATTACTCCAGAAGATACTATAACTGTAAGTGTTTCTTATGACGTTCCAGTAATGTTTGGTAATGCTCTTTTTCCGTCAAGTGGAGGTTCTTTTACTGTCGGAGGGGAATCAACCATGACACTTACAGAAAAACCTTAAATAAATGACAATTACTAAAAAGCCTTAAATGAATAACAATTACTAAAAAACCTTAAATGAATGACATAATAATAAACGATATTTGTCATTATTGTATGTAAAAATTCTATTTAAAAATGCTAAATAATAAATAACACCTTGTCATTCTGAACGGAGCAGAGCGGAGTGAAGAATCTCATTAAATCTATTAAAAAATTTAAAAATGAAAAAAATTATTAAAAAAGAAAAAGGTTCATATGCAATAATTACTATCATTATGATACCTATTTTTCTATTGATAGCTGCTCTGGCTGTGGATATGAGCATACTTTTTGCTGCAAGAGTAGAACTACTCAAAGCATCGGATATATCTGCAATAGAAGTTTCAAAATATTTAGATTTAGAACAAACTCAAATTACTGGTAATGTAATAATTAAATTGGGATATGCTGATTATGCAACAGAATGGGTCATTGAAAATTTCAATAACAAATTTGGTGGTAGCTTAGAGGAAGTAAGTGTAAGATTTAGTCCAATAGATAGCGATCCTGAAACAAATCCTGAAATAGTCTATGTTAAATCAAAAGCTAACATCCCTCTTTATTTTGCAAAAATAGCTGGAATAAGCTCAACAGATGTTTCAGTTGAAGGTTCAGCAAGAATAAGAGAAGTAAAATAATGATAATTGGTTAAACAATTATTAGATTAATAAATTATTTATTAATATTATTATTATGTTAACAAATTAGTTATTATTGTCATCCTGAGCGAAGCGAAGGATCTTATTTATAAAATAAAATTTCTAACAAAATATAATGAGTACTAATAAAGAACCTGAAAAAATTGAATTTAATAATAAAAAAGATTTAGGAAAGATTTTAACAATTGTCTTTTTCACATTAGCAGTTCTAATACTATTAATTACTTTACTATTAGTTTATACACCTTTAAAGGACTTGTTATTTAAAAAACCTATAGCAGAAGAGACTATTGAAGAATTAACTGAGGAGACTACTAAAAAGACAAATGAAAAAGAAGTAACCGAGAAGACTACCGAGGAAGCAACTCAGAAAACTACTGAAGAACCTAGCGAGGAAGAAACCTCAGTACCTGAGGGTGGAGAATGGACTTTTATTGATGCAAGGGAAGCAAAACATCAAGGTATTGTTAAAGATATAGATTATGAAAATAAAATAATAACAATAGAGAATGCCAATACTGGTGAGATTGAAATATTAGATGAGTTTGATAAGATAACAGCATTTACTTATATTAAAATTATCGGCGATAAAATATATACTAAAGATGGTAATTTTGAGGATATAAAAATTGGATATTATATAACTGTAGCAACAAGAGGTGATTTTGTACCAGATGCTGAAGAGCCTGATTTTATTTTTGGAATAGATTACTCAGAAGAAAGATGGTGGTAAGGTGAAAATAACAAAAGCTTTTTTATTTATTTTAATTATATTTATTTTTATATCCAGTGAAGTATATGCTGATCCTATAAATTATGAAGGTGAATGGATTTCAGGTACTTATAGCAGTGTAGAGGGTAAAATAGATAAGAGTCATTGGGAGATAACCAATAATTCTCTTAGTAAGCAATCTATAAGTGAAAGTGATATATTAGGTATATATTTAACTGGTCATAAAGTAACAATAGAAAAAAAATATGAAACATCTTATTTCCCTCAAATGACTTGGTCTTGTGGAGAAGGTTATTGTGAAGGTTATTATGAATGGACACATACAGTTGATGGTAATGAACATGAAGCTATAATTAATTATGAAATATATTATAAAGCAATAGGTGATTTGGGTTCGATAATTGGGCTTGCAGGACCTGCTTATATATATGT
>JAUWOM010000060.1 GCA_030612085.1 Actinomycetes bacterium | reverse complement strand
TCATATTCATTTCTAATAAAAATAAGGTCACTGAAGAAACCATCAGTAACCAAATGAACCTCTCTCAATGCTTACGGAGTTAGCTGACGGGTTTGGATCGAAAGACTTTAACCCTACTTGCTTTTGCAAGATTCACCCCAATAAGATGGTTCCTCCGCTTCTTTTGAATTCAGCAAATTATTAAATTTTCTATTGTTGGGTAAAATTCTAAATCAAAAATTTATTATTTGTCAATATTTATAAAAATCTATATTGTTACAATAAAAAAATGTAAAGGTTATTACTTGTATATTAACTCATGGTTTCTAATTATATCAATAACACCATTTTTTACATTCACTAAACTAAATCTGTGTTCTTTCCATCTTTTCTTTATGTCTTTTAGGATTAAAAAGTCATCATTAATTTCAACTACATTCTCGTTGGATTCTATAAGACCTTTTTTATCCAGGAACTGATAAATCAAGCCAGTAACTATTGCAATTATAATTGCAGAGATAATAACAAATAATGCCTTTATAACAATTAAACCAAGAATAACTAAAAAAGTTTTTTCTCTATACCATTTTTCTGATTTAGCACCAGTAATATAACCTCTTTCTCTTTTAATATTATATTTTTCTTCATATATACTAATGCATTCTTTACCACAAAAATAATGACCGTATGCTTCTATTATTCCTCGTTTTCCACAAATTGGGTCTGTTTTTACCATATCAATTGTCCTATATATTAATGTAGAAAATTACCTTGTAAATAGACTTTTTTAATTTTAACAGATTGGGGAATTATTTAAAATATTCAGTATAAATGAGACCCTTCGCGGAGCCTGTACTAGGTCTATTCGCTTCGCTCAGAATAAACTTAGCGAATGTGCTCAGGATGACAATTTACAATTAATATTCTGTCATTCAGAAGGAGTGATAGCGACTGAAGAATCTCATTAAATGTATCAGAAAATCTAATAGAATTTAGATATTTTAAAGAAAAAACAAACTTATTTTGAAAATCCACTCTATAATATTTTCCTTTTAGTTTTGAAGTATAAATTGCATGTAGGGGATTTTGGTGAAAAGCACTTTATTTTAAAATTGGCGGAGGAGGTGGGATTCGAACCCACGAGGCGACTTTCACCGCCTACGATATTTCCAGTATCGCCAGATCGTCCACTCCTGCACTCCTCCAAGTTTATTTCACTTATTTATAAATATTATATCAATTTATTACAAAATGTGTTTAAAATCTCAAAAAGAGGTTGCGGCTGCAACTGCTGTAGTTATGAAAGAAGCTATTTCTGAAAAAACTGTTTTTAATGCAGATCACCTATTTATATTCATGATACAAGAAAGAGAAATGGGTAATATTCTATTTATGGGAAGAGTTTTTGATCCTGCTCAATAAATAATTGAAGATCTATTGAGCTACTAAAGACGCTAACCTTTTCTCCTGGATACCTCTAACATGGTGTAGTTGCAATCCCAAAAATAAATTCAAGCCTGCCTGAAAAAAACACTATCAGTCCATATACCAGTCCCACAACAGGTGTTACTGAGTACCAAGATGGTACTGGTACCATATCGGGTGCAAAGAAAAGTAGAACATCCTGTACTCCACCATAGAGCATTAACAGTCCACCCAGTGCAAATACTGAAGGGATTACTAACAAAAATTCCCACAAATTTATTAAGATTTTTACTTAAAAATGGCTACAGGGATGACTCCTTTGGGTAATTGGCATTCTCGAGCTAAGGTTTTATCTCCCAACCGTAATTCCCACTGACCTTTTTGTCCAATTGCTTCAGATACCAATGTGAAGTGTGACATCACAATTCCAGCATCAATGTATTGTGCTTTTGCAAGTACATTTCTTTTCACAACACCAACAATTGGAGATAGCCTATTTGCAATACCAGTCCATAGGGGCTTTGTTAATACTAGAGTAAGAACAATATTCCCCGGTCTAATAATGAGACGCCATGGCTGTCGATTTGCACCTGATGAAGCTAAACGAGCATGTTCAAGTATTGTCACTAATTCTGGATCTTCCTCCTCTGGCGACCAGGATTTACTCCAATTCTTATAAAAGACTATTTCCTTTAACGGTTTTCGATGATGACCACCAGCTATTCTTCTGATAGTTCTACTATGGAACCGTTCTAATATTTCTTTAGCAGGATAACCAAAAGCACAGACCACTTCCACTATCTCCCCAGATTTTAAACCCACCTCACTACCAGCAATTTTTGGATTATAAGAACCACTTATCCAACAAGTACCTAATCCTAACTTTGTAGCTTCTAACACCACCTGCTCTAATACATATCCAAGATCAATTCTGGTAATGTTACTTTCTTCAGGCATTAT
Organism: Actinomycetes bacterium; assembly: GCA_030612085.1. Taxonomy (GTDB): domain Bacteria; phylum Actinomycetota; class Humimicrobiia; order JAHJRV01; family JAHJRV01; genus JAHJRV01. The sequence goes on along the minus strand of JAUWOM010000060.1, from coordinate 4,258 downwards.
TCCAATTAGTAAGTGGGGTGGATTTCTCACAAGACCATATGAGCCAATTATTGAAGTTAAAATGTGATTTGTCTTATCAACACCACTTACAAGTTCTATTCTTGGTAGAACTGTTGTTAAATGTTTAGTTTTTTTAGCAAAATTAATTAGTCGCTTAAGTGTAGTTGAGTCCACAATATCTTTACTGTAACTACGTACACTTACACGCCTTTGAATTGCTGTTAGTATATCCATTTCCTTCCTTAAAATATTGAATCTCTCTTTATTATTTTGTTTGGTAATACCTAAACAAAATTGCACTAACTTTGTTCTTTAACAACTTAAATTCTCTGATTTAATAACTTACATAGTAGTACAACTAAATTCTCGTTACGATGGTTAAATCGCCATCCTATCTCTTTTAAGTGTAGATGAAAATATTGTTTTTAAACACCATAAAAGATAAGATGACAAAAATTTTTATTGCTATAGAGAGGGTGAATTTTCATAGCCAAAACTTACTGTATTATCAGGGAATTGTCAATGTACTAAGAACATTTTTGATAACATATTACCAATATCTATATTAAAAGTATTTTTGTGTTTATCGTTTTTTCTTACCATTAACTGGGGAATTTCTAATAATTTTTCACTATATAAAAAACATTTTTATAGAATCATAAATAAATTTTCCACCAAAAAATAAAAGAAACGCACCACATATGGTAGAAACAATCTTCTGGAATTTTTTTCCAAAGTACTGTCCACCCCTGAATGATAATATTGAGAGAAAATAGCACCAGAAAAAATCACACAACCAGTGAAATAACATAAAAAACAAAAAGCCTAACGTACCAAAACTAATAGATCGAAAAATTAGTGTAGCTCCAACGGTAGCCCACCAAATAAGAAAATAAGGATTCCACAAACTTAGAAGTATTCCATCTATTATGGGAAGGTGAGTGGATTTTTTAGAATTAACATCAATTTGTTTAATGCTACGAAACATGCTGATCCCCATAAATAAGAGAAATAATCCTCCCACAAAAGCAATTACTTCTTTCACATAGTTCAGCTTTAATAAATATTCAAAGCCTTAAAATATAGATATAATCAGAGGAAACTCAACTATTCCATGACCTATTGCAACCAATGCTCCAGCATGAGGAGACTTGTTCCCTTCTTCTACTGTTATAGCTGTAATAGGTCCAGGTACCAAAACACCAGATAAGGAAATAAGCACTGCTTCAAAAAGAAATGTCAAAAGAGGCATATTTTATCCCTCTCATCATTTTATATAAATTTTATTAATTTTAAAGGTTCAGGTAACTCCCAAAGATTTTCTATATTTTTTTCTTCTCCCCCTAACAAATCGTGTTTTGTAAAAAATATTATTGCTTCATTGTCTGATGAAATCAGAGTGGGGATAGGATTACATTTTAGATTATTCAGCCATTTACTCATTTTTTCTCTTCCTTTATTGACTTTAAACTTATCAAAATCTTTTATGTAAATCTCTATTTTTTTTGAATCTTATCAGCCATATATCTGAGTGATATACTCATTATTGGAATCATCAAATTAACCTCAAATTTCTCATGTGTAGGGATAATAGATAGATAATAACAAAAAAACTCATTTTCCTTTTAGAAATTTTCTAACAACAGAAATGTATTCTTCTCTTTTGACAATCATGGTTAGATGACCACTGCTTTTGAATGTATGCACATGTGCTTTAGGATATGGTTCCTTTACTTTATTTCTTTCGGAGGGATGAAATTTATTGAGATTTATCTATAATTTCTTTTTTAGTTTTTATTTATTATTCTCTTTTAAATATCTATTAAACCAACCCACAATATGTTTTAATCTTTCGATACGCTTGTCAGTTCTACCGCTACGTGAAAGCCCATGAGGTTCTTCAGGAAAACTTACCATTTCAGTATCTACACCTAATTTTTTTAAGGCAACAAATATTTGTTCACCTTGTTCAATTGCACAACGCAGATCCTGTTCGCTATGTATTATTAATGTTGGTGTTTTCACATTACCTATGTATTTCATAGGTGATTGACGCCAATAATTTTCAATATTCTCCCAAGGTGGTTCATTACCAAGCTCGTATTGAAATGCCCAATTATAGTCACTAGACCCATACATACTTATAAGATTACTTACACTTCTTTGTGTAACAGCAGCTTTAAAGCGATCTGTATGTCCAATAATCCAGTTAGTCATGTATCCACCGTAACTACCACCTGTCACACCCATTCTTTTGGCATCTATATATGGTTTCTTTTCAACAAAATCAACCCATTTTATTAAATCATCATAATCTGCTGTTCCCCAGTTATTCCAAATTGCTTTCGAATGTTCTTCACCATATCCTTGGCTTCCTCTGGGGTTGCAAAAATAAATAACATATCCTTGTGCAGCTAAAAAGTAGAACTCATGCATAAAGAAGTTACCATACTGGACTCTGGGCCCCCCATGGATTTCTAAAATTGATGGGTATTTTTTTGATTCATCAAAATTGGGTGGTTTGAGAATCCAACCTTGTAGATCATTATTTGCAGCACCTTTAAACCAGACTTCCTCCATTTCGCCAAGATCTCTATATCGCAATAAGTTCTCATTAATATGGGTTAATTTTTTGGAATGTTTGGTATTTAAATCTTTAATCCAAACCTGTCCCAATTCAGTCATATTTGCATTAAAATGGGCCAGTTTCAACTGTTCATTGTCAAAGCTATAAAAACCGACAACTCCCTTACCTCCAGCCACTGTTTGCAAACTTTGCTTTCTTCCACTTAATGCAATTGATTTGAGAGTAGTGTTACCATGTTGTGAAACTTGAAAATATATTTTATTTCCATTATAAGACCACATTGGTGGCATTAAAGGAAGAAGTCCTGGTATGTCATTTATAGTAGTACTTGATACATCAAAATCAAACTTCTCTGTTAGGTTCTTTGCTTTCTTACTATTATCCACTGGTACAATCCATAAGTAAGTGTTTTTCCACCACTTCCCTTTACCTTCTTGTCCAAAGTAAGCAATCCATTTCCCATCTGGAGAAAAAGTTGGTTTAGCTTTTGGTCCTATAGGTGTTTTTATTTTACTGAGTTCTCCTCCATCTGTTGAAATCATAAATAAATCTATAGCATCTGGATCAAGGTCAGGATCTTTACTGTGATTGGAACAGAAGACTATTTCCTTACCATCATGAGACCAATAGGGTTCTAAATCATCATAGATATCACTTTCGGTCAATTGTTTAGCTTTACCTGTACAAACATCTATTGCCCATATATGCCATCTTTCTCTGGGTAAAGGTCCTGTTGCATCTAATTTGTAGAAAATACGTTTAATGTGGCGTGATACAATACCAAGTTTTTTCTTCTGCTCATCCTTTTCTCTCTCTATTTCATCCTCATCCTTTTTACAAAACTGGCAAACAAGCCTTTTACCATCAGGAGACCACTCAAATATATTTATAGTACCTTTTAGGTTTGTTAACTTTCTTGCTTCTCCACCATGAAAAGGTATTATGTAAATCTGTGATTGTTTTTCATCATCTCTATTTGAAATGAAAGCAATATATTTTCCATCTGGTGACCATTTCGGTTGACTATCTACTTGATTTCCATATGTAAATTGCTTGGCTCTCCCCCTTTCAGTAGGAACAATCCATAGATTCGAGTATTTCTTTTCACTCTTTCTATCTACTCTCTGGATACAAAATACAACATGCTGACCATCCGGAGAGATTTTACAGTCACTAATTAATTTGAATCTATATAAATCATCAGCAGATATATACTGTTTTTTTCGTGTTGGCATAATCCCTCCTCTTATAATGCTAAAAATATAATTTATTAGAACATTATATAAGATATGTAGGAAAGTCTGTTAATATTCTTTAATAATGAATCAGGTTTTGTGTGAAACAGAGATTGACTTTTAAAAGATATTTGGGTTCATTATCTTTTATTGTTGAAATTTATTTAATATTTCTAAAATTGAAATATTTTTATATTTTTATTATTGATAAATTAACATTAATAAATTTACATTGTAAAATTGGCTAGCAGTATTTTGAAAATCATATCTCTCCATTTATTTCTCTTTTTAATCTTTTAAAGAACATTTCCGTAAATTTGAATCTTTTTTTTGCAATTTTCTTAGCTTTTTTAGTATAGATTTTTTCGGGGATATGCTTGAGTTTCATTTCATGTTCAAGATTTAAAGCATGTTTTGACATATCCTTAATTCTTCC
>JAUWOM010000083.1 GCA_030612085.1 Actinomycetes bacterium | reverse complement strand
ACATATTCCTACTAGCTCTCAAGATCCACATGTATTAAGAAGGCAAGCTAATGGAATAATATCAATTGTTTTAAATATTTGTCTATCCTTTCCCTTATCAGATATGATAACTAAAAATTATAAACTTTATAAAGATCAGATACAAACACCCTCTCATTCTAAAAAAACTTTAGAGTTGAGTCAGAAAGAAACTGTAAAGATAGTTAAAGAATTCATTTTAGATAGATTAAAAGCATATTTAATAAGCTTAGAACATCCACCTGAACTTTTTGATGCTGTAATTTCTACAAATAACGAGCAAATAGTTGATATTTCAGAAAGAGAATCTGCACTTCTTGATTTTATAAAATCTGAGAATTTTGAAGAAATAATAGTTCCTTATGAGAGATGTTACAATCTTTCAAAAGGAGAGAAACTTCATCCCTTAAATGAGATACTCTTTTCTCATCAAACTGAATCTGAATTAAATAATCTGATTAAGACTACTGAAACAGAAATTAAAGAATTAATCAGTTCTAAAAAATATGATTTAGTATTAGATAAACTCTCTGAGCTAAGACCAGTTATTGATAGGTTATTTGATGATGTGTTGATTATGGAAAAGGATGAAAATATTAAGAGAAACCGTCTATCTTTACTCTTATTATGTGTCAAAACCTATAACTTGTTTTGTGACTTTTCAAAAATAATTCATTTCGTATACAAAAAATAAAAAGAAATAAATCATTCTGAATAGATCTTTGTGGTCATTGTGAGAGAGGTCCTGTATCTGTCATTGCAAAGGACAACGTCAAGGAGACAAATAAAATATTAATCTGTCATTGCGAGGGACAAAGTCCCGAAGCAATCTCAAAATTAGACTTTATATTGTTTTATCTATTATTAAAAGAAAAAGATAAAGTATGGAAAAACAATACTATGTTTATATTATGACTAACAAAAGAAATGCAGTACTTTATACTGGAGTTACTAGCGATTTAATAAAAAGAGTCTATGAACATAAAGCTAAATTAGTCAATGGATTCACAAAGAAATATAATATTAATAAATTAGTCTTTTATGAAGTATTTAATGATGTACATAATGCTATTGTGAGGGAAAAGCAGATAAAAGCAGGGTCAAGACAAAAGAAGATCGACTTGATTAATGGTATGAATTCTAAGTGGCAAGATTTATATGAAAATTTATAAGATTATAAAGTTTATACTAAATGAGATTGCTTCGGTCACCAAGAGGTGACCTCGCAATGACAAAAAAATATGTTGACATTGTGTCACTGCGAGATAAGTAATGTATTTGTCATTGCGAGAAGCTGGATTTTAGTTGTTATATAATTAAATTTTATATTTCTGTCATTGCAAGCGATAGTGACTGAAGAATCTCATTAAATATAAATTTTAATACTGTATCATTGCAAGCGATAGTGACTGAAGAATCTCATTAAATATAAATTTTAATACTGTGTCATTGCGAGGAGCAATGGCGACGAAGCAATCTCTATTAGATCAGACTATATAATCTCATTTTAATTAGATTTAATAACGTATTTTATATGAGATTGCCACGCCACCTTCGGTGGCTCGCAATGACAACAAGGGTTTGTTTGCAATAAAAATAAAAGTTTGTTTACAACGATAATATAAGTTTGTTTACAACGATAATATAAGTTTGTTTATAATGACAATAAGGGTTTGTTTATAAGGACACTGAAATAAAGAAAAAGTAAAAATAATAGATAGAAAGGATGAAAATGGAAAAAAAGTATGTTTATTTCTTTGATGAGGGTGGAATGGAAATGCGCTCATTACTTGGTGGTAAGGGTGCAAACCTATGTGAGATGACCAAAATGGGTTTTCCTGTTCCTCAGGGTTTTGTAATTACAACTGAAGCCTGTATTAAATACAACAAATTGGGAAAGGTTTTTCCAGAAGGATTAGATGGTCAAATAGAAAAAAACCTAAAAAAGCTTGAGGATATTACTAAAAAGAAATTTGAAGATCCAGATAATCTTCTACTCATTTCTGTTAGATCAGGTGCCGTGTTTTCTATGCCAGGCATGATGGATACTGTTTTAAATTTAGGATTAAATGACGAATCAGTTAAAGGATTAGCACGACTAACAGGAAATGAGAGATTTACATATGATTCATATAGAAGATTTATATCCATGTTTGGGGAAATTGTAATGGGTGTAGATGGTCTAAAATTTGAAAAGACACTTGGTAAGATGAAGAAGGATAAAGGATATAAATATGATACAGAACTAACAACAGATGATCTCAAAGAACTAACCTTAAAATATAGAGATATCATTATAAAAGAAAAGGGAGAGGAGTTCCCCCAGAATCCAATAGAACAATTAGAGATGTCTATCAAAGCTGTATTTGATTCATGGTTCACTCCAAGAGCAATTGTTTATCGTAAGGCAAATGAAATTCCTGAAGATCTGGGAACGGCTGTAAATGTACAAACTATGGTTTTTGGTAACATGGGTTGGGACTCTGGAACTGGAGTAGCTTTTACAAGAGACCCTGCTAATGGTAAAAAAGTATATTATGGTGAATATCTTTTAAATGCTCAGGGTGAGGATGTAGTAGCAGGAATAAGAACTCCTAAACAACTAAATGAATTAAAAGATGATTTACCTGAAATGTATGAAGAGTTAACAAATCTTATGGATAAACTTGAAGAGCATTATACTGATATGCAGGATCTTGAGTTCACTATTCAGCAGGGAAAATTGTATATGCTTCAAACGAGAACTGGAAAAAGAACTGCAGCATCAGCACTAAAAATAGCAGTGGATATGCACAAAGAAGGAGTTATTTCTAAAGAAGAAGCTGTGATGAGAATATCACCATATCAACTTGACCAACTTTTACATCCACGAATAGACCCAGATGCAGAATTAAATGTTTTAACAAAAGGACTCAATGCATCTCCTGGTGCTGCAATTGGAAAAGTTGTTTTTGATGCTGATAAAGCAGCAGAGATGGGAAAAGCTGGTGGGAAGGTAATATTAGTAAGATGGGAAACCACACCTGATGATATTCATGGAGTTATAGAATCACAAGGAATATTAACAAGCCATGGAGGAATGACAAGCCATGCTGCAGTAGTAGCAAGAGGGATGGGAAAACCTTGTGTTTGTGGAGCTGAAGAAATTCATATTGATTATGATAAAAATCAATTTAATGTTGGAGATATTATAGTAAAAGAAGGTGATATCATCACAATAGATGGTACTAAAGGAAATGTTATACTCGGAGAAATTCCTTTAATTGAACCAGAAATTAATGTGGATTTTATTACATTGTTAGAATGGTGTGATGAGATAAGAAGAATGGGAGTTTGGGCAAATGCTGATACTCCTGAGGATGCCAAAAAAGCCAGGGAATATGGTGCAGAAGGGATAGGTTTATGCAGAACAGAACATATGTTTATGGCAGAAGATAGACTTTCATATGTACGGAAAATGATATTAGCAGAAACAGGTGAAGAAAGAATAAAACCACTTGAGAAGTTATGGAGAGTGCAAAAGGATGATTTCGTAGGAATCTTTAAAGCAATGACCGGTCTTCCAGTAATAATAAGATTACTTGACCCACCTCTTCACGAATTCTTACCTGATTATGTTGAAACATTGTTAGAACTGAAAAAAATGAGGGAAGAAGGATTATCTGAGGAGGATATTAAAGAAAAAGAGGAATTACTTAAAGCAATTCGTTCTATGCAAGAAGCTAATCCTATGTTGGGACTACGAGGGTGCAGATTAGGTATCACCAGACCAGATGTTTACCAGATGCAGGTTAGAGCGATAATAGAAGCTGCTTGTGATGTGATTGATGAGGGTTATGAACCAGTAGTAGAGATAATGATTCCACTTGTAGCAGATAAAATTGAGCTAAAAATTACAAGGGAAGAATCTGAGAAGATAATAAAGGAAGTTTTAGAAAAAAGAGGAAAAAATATTTCCTATAAAATTGGGACAATGATTGAGCTTCCAAGAGCAGCCATAACTGCAGATGAAATAGCAAAATATGCTGACTTCTTCTCCTATGGAACAAATGATCTTACTCAGACTACATTTGGTTTTAGTAGAGATGATGCAGAAGCTAAATTTATTCCGCAATATATTGAATTAAAAATTCTTGAGAAAAATCCATTTGAGGTTATGGATATTGAAGGAGTAGGTAAGTTAGTGGAAATGTCATGTAAGTTAGCAAGACAGACAAAACCTGATATAGAATTGGGAATTTGTGGGGAGCATGGTGGAGATCCCAAATCTATACATTTCTGTAATAAAGTTGGATTAAATTATGTAAGTTGCTCACCATTTAGAGTTCCTATAGCAAGACTGTCAGCAGCTCAAGCTACCATAAAAGAAAAAAAATAACAAAAATAATAACCTTACATGTCATTGCGAGGAGCTTAAGCGACGAAGCAATCTCTAAATTAGAATTTATAAGATTATAAATTTATACTAAATGAGATTGCCACACCACCTTTGGTGGCTCGCAATGACAATAAATAAATAATCAAATATTAAAAATTGAAGATTTTTTGTCATTGCGAGGGACAAAGTCCCGAAGCAATCTCTAATAGATCGGACTGTGTAATTTCATAATAAAGGACTAAGATGAGTAAAAAATTTAGGGATTTTAGAGATTCAGGTATTGATGATGTTGAAGAGGTCAGGAATAAAAGTGATATAGTAGAAGTTGTTTCTCAATATGTTAAATTGAAAAAATCTGGTAAGAGATCTATGGGTCTTTG
>JAUWOM010000075.1 GCA_030612085.1 Actinomycetes bacterium | reverse complement strand
TTTCATCTATACTTAAAAGAGATAGAATGGAGATTTAACAATCGTAACAAGAATTTAGTTGTACTATTACGCAAGTTATTAAATCAGAGAATTTAAATTATCAAAGAACAAATTTAGGGCAATTTTGCTTAGGTATTACCTAATATAAAATCAAATAGCATAATCCTCTATCCTCTTTTTCATTTGTTACATAATCCTTAATCATTAAAAAATACCAAACTTGATGCTCCAATAATTCCTGCATCCTCTCCCAATTTAAATTTTTTGATCTCAATTTTATCTCTAATACCAGGAAGTGCTCTTTTAAATGCTTCGTCTTTCATAGGATTAAATAAAATATCACCAGCATTCGCTATGCCACCTCCAACAAGGAATAGATGAACATTAAAAATATTTGCTAATGAGCCAATTGCAATTCCAAGCCATTTACCTGCTTCTTCATAAACTTTTTGAGCTAATAAATCTCCCTTATTAGCTTCCTGTGCAACTATAGAAGCGTTTAATTCCTCTCCCCTTTCCAAATAATTACTTAATGAGGTTTTTATTTTCCCCTCACTTATAATTTCTTTTGCTCTTCTAACTATAGCTGATGCTGATGCTGATGCTTCAAGGCATCCTCTATTTCCACATCCACATAAAGGTCCATCTGGATCTAATGTGATATGACCCAATTCTCCTGCAAAACCCTCAGGACCTCTTAGTAACTTTCCGTCTATTAATACTGCTCCTCCAATACCAGTTCCCAAAGTAAAACATATAAGATCGTCAACACCCTTACCTGCTCCAAATCTATATTCTCCCAGTAATGCTGCACTAGCATCATTTTCATAACGTAATTTATAGCTAAAATATTTTTTTAGCTCATCAATAATTGGAAAACCTTTCATTTTAGGAAAATTAGGCAGTATCTCAACAACACCAGTTGTAAAATCAATTAAACCTGGTAAACCTAAGCCAATGCCAACAATTTCAAATCTTTTATTTAAAGACCATTCCTTAATAAATCTCAATAAATCTACAATACTTTTTATTATTATTCTGGGTTCTTTCTTTGACGGTGTTCTTCTTATTTCTTTTTTAAAAATCTTTCCATCTTCTGAAACAGCAGCTGCTACAGAATTCGTTCCTCCAATATCTAAACCAATCCCTACTTTTCTCATTTAATTAACCCCCTTATATAATATGTTTATCCCAATATTTAATCATTTTTAACTATTATCAGTGTAATAATAATAGTTATTGTAACTACTATGATAAGTATTTTATTTACAATTTTTAAGATATACTTTATATTTCTATCAATTAGATATTTTATAACAATAAAATAAAAATAGTGTTAAAAAGTCTTAATATTTCATAATTCACCCATTTAATAAAAATTCAAAATATGAAATTAGAAGATATTGGAGAGTTTAGTTTAATCAAGAAAATAACTAAAGATATCTTTGTTGATAAGAGTATGGTTATTGCAGGAGTTGGAGATGATGTTGCGGTTATAAAAACTAAGAGTGAAAAATATTCACTTTTAACCTGTGATATCTTAATAGAAGGAACTCATTTTAAAAGAGAAACTATAACACCTTATCAGTTAGGTAAGAAGGCTATTGCAATAAATGTGAGTGACATTGCAGCAAAAGGGGGAATTCCAAATCAAGCTCTTATTTCCATTGGATTGACAAAAGATACTAAAGTTAAATATGTGGAAGAAATATATCGAGGAATAAAGGAAGAGGCTAAAAAATTTAATATTGATATAGTTGGAGGAAATACAGCACTTTCAAAAGACAAAATATTTGTCGATATTTTTTTAATAGGTGAAATTGAACCAGAGTTTTTGCTCTTACGATCAGGTGCAAAAACTGGTGATAAAATACTTGTAACTGGAAATTTGGGTGATTCATCAGCGGGTTTAGAAATTATAGAAAATCCTGATATAAAGTTTAAAGGCATAAAGCTTGAAATGAGATATAAAAATAATTTAAAAATTGCTCACTTGAATCCTTGCCCAAGATTTGTAGAAGGAAAAATTATAGCAAAGAGTAAACTTGCTCATAGTATGATGGATATAAGCGATGGTTTATCTGGTGATTTAACCAAAATTTGTGAAGCCAGTGGAGTTGGAGCAATTATATGGGAGGATAAAATACCAATATCTAAAGAAACTTTAGCTTTTGCAAAATCAATTAAGAAGAGTCCTTTGAACTTTGCTCTTCATGGAGGAGAAGACTATGAGTTACTTTTAACTTCACCTCCAGAGAATGCAAATTTAATTATCCAAAAAATCCAGGGGAAAACTAAAACAAAAGTAACTGAACTTGGGGAAATTAAAGATAAAGAATTTGGTATAAAAATTGTTAAAACTGATGGAAGAATAATGCCCCTAAATACTTATGGATGGGATCATTTTAGAATGTAAAGTATAAAATTTATTAACTCTCTGCCACCAGATAAAGAAATAGGTGTAAAGGAAAGTAATTTCATAAAGTTGAGAAATAATAAAAAATAGGAAGTTAAATATATAAACTTTAATTTGAAACTATTTGGTATAATTTTTTTTATTTATTTTAATATTTACTGAACACCTTTGACTAAAAATACCAATTATTTAAAAACCAATAAAAATGAAGAACGATCTAAATAAAATTAAAAACAATAATAAAAATCAAAATCTTAAAAGCAATATAAATGTTTTATCATCATATCATTTCTTGGGAGGAATATACTTTAATATGTTATTGGCTATAAGACAGCCCTTCTTCCTGAGTTTAAATCCATCCATGACTTTTGTGGGCTTACTTGAAGGAATTGGTGGATTCAATGGGATTATGAATCCTATAAGCCAACTCACAGGAGGTTGGCTTTCTGATAGAAAAGGGAGAAAGAGATTTGTAGTAATAGCCAGTTTATTTGTTATTTCTGCTATGATTTTCTTTCTTATAGCAGGTTATACAAAATTGGCTTTTTTCCTCATTCCTGCAATGGTATTTTTTGGTGTTACTGCAATTTCATGGCCTTCACTAGATTCTATTATCTTTGAATCAATATCAGAAGAAAAGGTGGGGATTAGTTATTCAAAATTTATGTTCGCTGGTGTAGTGCCTGGTATATTTGCCCCCTTTTTAGGTGGCAAGATTGCTGATCTATTTGGCTATCTACCTGTGTTCTATTTAGGAATATTCATTGAAATACTGTGTTTAATTCTTATTGTCCTTTATCTGAAAGAAACATTATTTATAAACAATAAAGAAAGATTAAATTTTTCGCGGTTTTTACTACTTTTGAAAGAAAGTTTTAAAGTTCCTAAAATCCTAAAAAATTTTTATATTGCTACAATAGTAGATATATTTGTTTGGGGACTTGGTGCTGCAATTTTATATGGAATGCTAAGAAAAACCTTTAATATATCAGTTTCACAGATTGGCATTTTAAGTTGTTTATTCTCATCTAGTTGGGCAATTACTCAAATCCCGATTGGTAAATTAATTGATAAATTTGGTTGTAAAATATTTCTCATATTATCAGAATTAGTTGGTGTTATTACTATGCTTGGGTTCTTTATATCAACTAAATATGAGCATTTTCTAATCTTTGCATTTTCATGGGGAATAGTTGCATCTACTTGGGTTCCTGCTATGAAAACCCTTGTTGCTAATAGTGTGGACAAAACAAAAAGAGCTGAAGCTATAGGAAAATTGTCATTTTTTAGAGGATTGTTTGGATTTCCAGCACCTTTCATAGGAGGAATACTGTTTGATAATTTTGGATTTAAAATACCAATACTTGCTAATTTAATTGGGGCATTTATAGCAGCTATTTTAATTTATTTTTTAATACATGAATCACCAAAGGGAAAATTAGCTTACAAAACCCAATAAATTAATTAAAATTTTTGAACTACAAGTTCATAAAAATTTCTCATTATTTTCTTACCTGTTTCCCCTGATCTTTCTATGTGAAATTGAACTCCATATAGAGGTCTTTTAAGATGTTTAATTGCTTCAACTGGACATGATTTAGAGCTGGCTAATAATTTTATCCCAAATTTATCTAAATATTCAGAGTCAACATATTCTCGATGGCTTTCATAAACATCTATTTTGTTATCTAAACCAATAAATATTTCATCCTTGTCTATAATATGAACTTTTTCTCCATGATCAGTTGGATTTTCAGGACAAGGCATTTTTATCATTTTTGTTTCACGTTTTACTTCAACACCTAATGATTTGGCTATTATCTGGTGACCATAACAAATTCCAAGTACTGGAATACTTATCTGTTTTAAAAATTCTAAAAAATCTGGAGAATATTGTTTTTTCGAAATACAATTCTCTGATCCTGAAATAACAATTGCATTATAATTATCTATTTTAAAATCTTCTTTTATATCCTTGTCATAAACAACATCATATAAACTAAAATTACCTATCAGTTTACAATAATTTTCTATGCTTTTATCTGGTGTTTTTCTATAACAATTTACAATTAAAGTTTTCATTTCTTTCTATTAGAATCCATACAGTTTTATTAGTTTTACATTTTTTAAATCTAACGATGTCATTTTATGACCCGTATTTATAAATTCATCTCTTTTAGAAGTCACTAGATACTCAGGTTCATATATTTCCCTAGAATTATTTAGAAGTCCCTCATGTGACAATTTTTCCTTAACATAATGAGCAACAAATCTGGGTGGGTTAAAAACATTTACATTATTTCCTAATAAATCCTTTATTCTTTCAATAATGAAAGAAAAATGTGTGCAACCAATTATTAAATTTGTAATTCCATCGCTAAGGAGAGGGGATAAACAATTATTTAATGCCTCTTTGAAACTATCACTCTCAATTTTTCCAGTTTCTACTAAAGGTACTAATTTTGAGCAGTCTTTAGAATATAGTTTAATATCAGTATTTAATTTTTTAATAATATCATCATATGCTTTGCTGTTAACAGTTGCACTAGTGCCAATTAAACCTACCGAATTTCCAGTAAATTCATTAATATATTTAGAAATTACTTCTATATCTATCATCCCAATAATTGGAACATTATATTTTGCTCTTAAATCATCCAATTTAACTGTAGAAGCAGTATTACAAGCAATAATAATAAGTTTTGCATTTTTTGAAATCAAAAAATTGATTATTTCATCCGTAATTTTTTCTATCTCATTTTTGGAGCGAGTCCCAAAAGGATGTCTTTTCTTGTCAGCAAGATATATTATTTTCTCATAGGGTAGAATTTTTCTAACCTCAATTAAAACTGAAAGTCCACCTACTCCTGAATCAAATATTGCGATAGGTGCTTGTTTTTCCAAAATCATTTTTCAAACCCTTTATTACTTTAGAACTTTTAATTATTATTACCACTCTTTGAAAATTAAAAGAATTTTATAAAATAGAAGTACTTATTTTTATGAATATTT
>JAUWOM010000002.1 GCA_030612085.1 Actinomycetes bacterium | reverse complement strand
TCAATAGATGATTTAAATATTGCGTTAGTATTGGGAAGCTCTCAAGCAGTAATAAATGCAGCTCAAGCAAATTTAGGAATCACAATAGTTTCAAAATTTGCTGCTTGGAGAGCACTTCAATGTGAAGAGATATCAGAGATAAAATTCAAAAACTTAATAGTCAAAAGAAAGTTGTACTTAGTTAGAAATAAAAAGATAGAAATAACTCCACTTTTAAATAAATTTATTAATTTTATATTGTCATACTCTTACTCAAATTTAACCTAAAAGTCAAAAACCTTCACCTCATAAAAACTGAGAGATAAAAGCACAGTACACCAAGGGAAAGTCTCACCAACTCTATAATTTATTTAATGCATTAATCTGGTAATCTTAAAACTACCAACTAAATAGTATAGATTATTAAAAATATTGATAGTATTATAAAAAATAAACCAGTAATCAGCTTTACATTAGCGATATTATTTTTCATAAAATATTCAATCTTTTTTGAAGTTGCTCCAATATAATAAAGGAGAAAAATAACCACTAAAGGCAGAATGAACATCAAATTATATAAAATCAGATAAAGATACGCTTTAAATTTTAAATTGGGAATTGTAGATACATAAACAATTGTTGGAAGATAAATTTGTCCAGTACAAGCAAGTTCTAATATAGAAATCACCAATCCTATTACAAAAGCTGATATAAAAAACAATCTTGTTTTACTTCCTTTTCTAATAGTTTTGTGTATTTCACGTTTTAAAAACATGGGAAGTTGTAAAATTGTTTTATTCATCTGTCCTTTTTTTGCTCTAAAGAAATCAATAAGATTCAGAATTCCTAAAACCAATGCAATACAAGCTGTTATTACATAGACAATTTTTGAAATTACTGAAAACGCTTTTAAGCTTGTAATTATCCTTAAAAATCCAACGCCAAGAAGTAGATATGCTAGAAAAACTGCTAAACTAAATGATATACCTATCAAAATTATTTCTCTTTTACTTCTGCCAACATAGGTTAAATATGATATAAAGAAAATTAGTGTAGCAAATGCACAAGGGTTAAATCCGTCAATAATTCCTGCCAATATAATTGGAAAAATAGTATACTCTTTAAATCTTTCAACTATATTTTTATGTGCTCCTTCAATATAACCTTGAACCAATTCTTCTGGCGAAATAGTTCCTTTAGATGAGTATCTTTCAATTAACTCTTCAAAATTAACTTTATTTATTTCTTCATCTATTAAATAATCATCACCTATGAAAATTGTTGGGGTTTTAAGCCAATCTTCCTTTTCAACTTTGCTTCTTTCACATAATGATTCAAATAGTTTAATATTTTTACCATCTAAACTATCATACTCTTTAACAATTAGATTAGGATATCTGTTTTTAAGATAATTAAGTAAGTAAAAAACATTATCACAATTCTTGCATCCTGCTTGATAAAAATATGCTATAAAAATCTCTTTAGTTTCCACCTCTTCGGTAACTTCAGTGGGTTCTTCTGTTGTTTCCGTTGTTGCTTCTGTAACTTCAGTTGGTTCTTTTACGGTTCCAACCTCGGGAAATTCACAACCCCCTTCTTTTATAATCCTATCTATTTCTGCATCAAGCTTAGCTTCAACTTCATCTAACCCTGATAAAAAAACATCATCAATAACAACAGTTGGTAAAAGTGCTTCTGAGATGTTAAATTTTTCGCAAAATTTATACCATAGTTCATAGTTCTCTGCATCATATACATCTAATATCTTTACCTCTATTTGTTCCCCATATTTTTCATAAAGCTTTGGTAAATGCTCGTTTTTAAACTCATCACAATAATTACAATCTGGAGATGAAAAAACATAGAATCTTGCCACTGCCTCTTGACCAAATCCAGTAGTTTGGAACAAGTTCAAAAATAGAGCTATTAATATTATGAGAAAAAATAGCTTCATAATATTCATTTTAAATAATTCTATAAATTTAGTCTTCAATAATTTTATAAGTTTCATTTTCATTCTTGAAATTAAAAGAGATAGTACTTGTTTATGAACAGACAGGACAGTTTTTATTTCTTTCTGTCTTTATCATATTCACTTCATTTTCAGAAAGATCAATTAACATCATCTTATTAAATAGAGATTTCCCAACACCAGTTATATACTTTATCACTTCATTTGCTTCCAATATACCAAAAAGTCCAGCGGTGACACCAATTATGGGAAATATTTTGATTTGGGGTGGGGGAGAAGGAAAAATGCATTTTAAACATGCTGTTTTTTCTGGAACTATAGTTGTTAGTTGACCATAAAAACCATAAACTGCAGCATGTATTAAAGGTTTGTTAGTTCTTACACAGTATGAATTTAACATATATCTATCCTCAAAATTATCAAGACAATCTACAATCAAATCTGCTTTTTCAAAAACCTTTTCTATGTTTTCTTCATTTACATTTTTCGTATAAGTTTCTATTTCTATGTCAGAGTTAAACTCTGAAAGTTTTTCTTTTGTAGAATCTGCTTTATTTCTTTTATTTTTAATATCATATTCATAATGAGTTATCTGTCTATTAAGATTAGTTATATCAGGTTTATCACTATCAGCTAATATTAATCTACCTACGCCAGCTGCTGCTAAATAAATTGATGTTGCTGTTCCTAGGCCTCCACATCCTAACATACCAACAGTAGAGTTTTTTAGTTTTAATTGACCTTCTTTTCCAAATCCATCTATTAGAATTTGTCTACTATATCTTTGTAAATCTTGTTCTGTTAATTTCATCAATTTCCTTACACTTTTTAAAATTTAATATTATTTTTAAAAACTTAATATTATTTTGTCATTCTGACCCTGAGTGTTAAGCCTGTCCTTGACCCTCGAGTGAAACGAAGGAATGACAAATACTTTTATTACATTATATTAATTTTTCGAATAGCAAACTGTTAACCTATCTTGTTAATAGTACAAATAATAATAAACATTCAATAGAGCTCAGCTTAAAATTGAAAAAAAATATGTAGACTGAAATTACTAATTTTATTTATAGAAATTAAAAAAAGCTGAATCTATTAACAAAATTTGAACGTGGGAAAATCAGTTGGTAAAGATTATTAAGATAAATAAATATCAAGATTTTTTGAGTTTCTTAAATATAAGAAACAAATCAGAATACCAACTTATTGTCTTTTTGTTAAAAAATGGAAAATTTTTTACACTTCAACGACCATACATGTTAGAGTTTTTGTAACTCCCTGAACTCCCTGAATCTTGAAAACAACTGTCTTTCCAATTTCATTTATATCCTCTGCTTCAATGTAAGCAATAATATCGTATGGTCCAGTTACAGCATTAGCTCTCTTAACTGCAGGGGATTTTTTTATATTTGTTAATACATCAGCAATCTTCTGGGGAGTTGCATTGATAAGTACATATGCATTAGCAGCCATTTTCTCTCCTTTCAAAAAATAATAATTTTTAAGTAAATTAAATTTATTTTTACATTTTACTATTTATTCATACTTTTTACTAAAAAAGTTCTATTTCTGGATTTACCTGTGTTTAATTTATTTTTAACTTTTTCTTCTTCTTTGTCCCCCTTCCTTGGGATATGGTACAGGAATATATTGGACAGATGGTCTGCCAATTGCTGATTGAGGATATAAATCCATTAATTTATATATCTCTTTTGGAATTTCTCTCTTTACATTAAATCCTAACTCTTCTGCTTCCTTAAAGGTTATTGGATAATCATGAGTCCATCGTCCATCTGTCAACACACTAGCTAATTTATTTGCCTTTTTTGAATCCATCCTATTGCCAATGATTTCAACTATCCTCTGCTTCATCTGTTTTATAGCTTTAGTTGCTATATCTGCTAAAATTAAAGTTCTATCATCAATCTCATCTAATGATTTCTTTTTAACAGCTTTCAAAATTGAAGTTGCGGGATAAACCATGGGAAATTGACCAAGTTGTGGATCGAGTGGACCAATTACAGCATTCTCATCCATATAAATTTCATCAGCACCTAGTGCCAGAAGAGTTCCTCCGGACATAGAATAATGAGGTATAAATATTGTAACCTTTGCTTTATGATTGGCTAAAGCCAATGCGATTTGTTCAGATGCTAACTGTAATCCTCCCGGAGTATGAATTATAAAATCAATAGGCATATTATTTGGAGTCATTCGAACTGCTCTTAAAACCTGTTCTGAATCTTGTATATCTATGTATTTAAAAAATGGTAATCCAAAAAAATTTTCCTGTCTATGGATCATTGTAATTACTCTTGTTCCTCTAATACGTTCTATCTTTTTTATTTGACGAAAGCGATCAATGGCTAACTTTTTTTGTTTGATATATGGAATTACTAACAACAAAATCATAACAATCCAGAAAATGTATGATAGATAACCAAAGAGATTAATTCCTGGAGCCTGTTCTGATTGTTGAAAAATTATACATAAACAGTTTATATTTTCAAAATATTCCAATATTATTCACCTCTCTCTAAAATATGTGAAGTCCAATAATCTGCGTAATGAAGAAGTAGTGTTAGTGCACTTTCTCTATGCGCTACTATCTTTCCTTCGGGAATATATTGACCATCATGATATGCAATAGCCTGTGCTTCATTATCACTTAAACTTATGAATTTAGAAATAAGCATAAGACTTCTCGCAGCAATCCCCATAGCTGCTAAATCTTTATTTATAATATATTTTTTTCCATCCTTTGCTGGAGTTTTCAACTTTATATAGTATGGTTTTCCCGCCATCCCAACTTTCCCAACATCATGAAATAGTCCAATAACAACACAGCTCTCATCAGGTATTTCAGGAATTAAAATATTTTTCAATTTTAATAGAGTATGTGTAACACCAACACTGTGATCAATTAATCCACCATCTCTATCTAAATGGTACTTTGTACTGGCAGGTGCTGTTATCCAATTAGTTTTGTCCTCTAAAAAATCTAAAAATTTATTAACCTGATCTTTACGATTAACTATTTTCTCTAATAAAGGTTTATATCTTTCACGCCATATTATATTCACTTTAATACTCCTTTAATTTAACCTTTAATATACCACAACTATCATGAATTCGGATATTTTTTTTAATAAAAAACAACCTTTTTATATTGAATTATGTAAGCAAGGCTAAAGCCTTGCCCTACATTAAAATATTTTTAAAATAAATTTTATTCCTTTTTATATTCCTCTGGTTTTATGGAAATACCACCATTTACATCCAGGCTTAACATCTTCTTATTTTTATCAAATTCAGCATAAGCATAAATCAAATTGGGACATTTATTCCCTAATATTTCCTTTCTCAAAGTATAA
This sequence comes from Actinomycetes bacterium, assembly GCA_030612085.1. Classification (GTDB taxonomy): domain Bacteria; phylum Actinomycetota; class Humimicrobiia; order JAHJRV01; family JAHJRV01; genus JAHJRV01. Next base: position 30,287 of record JAUWOM010000002.1, on the reverse strand, counting down.
CCTACATCTCCCTGGGGTTTGTTATAGTTGTACAAAAGATCAGTACTCTTTACTATCCTAACTTTAATTTTCTCACCACATCTATTGCACTTAACATATAGAAACATGACATTTTGCTCTTCTTCTTTTTCTTTAATTTTAGATAAAAATCTTTTAAAAATTTTCATACCAACCCTTTCTATTAATATTTTTCACTATATTTTTTTGCAATATAACATGTATTGCAGTGAATATCCACAATATCATTTGTATTTTCTGCATAACCCCCCGCAAGAACAATACAAATTGGAATATTTTTTTCCTGAGCTTTATTTATAACAAACTCATCTCTTTTTTTTAAACCTTCATTTGTTAGCGAAAGTCCACCAATTAAATCTCTATAGTAGGGATCTGCTCCTGCTAAATAGAAGATTAAATCTGGTTTTTGCTTTTCAATAAGTCCTGGTAAAATTTTTTGCAGATATTCAAGATACTGAATATCTGTAGTACCATCATCTAATCCAATGTCCAAATCTCCTTTCTGTTTTATCGGATAATTATTCTCCTGATGCATCGAGAAAGTAAATACAGTTGGGTCATCTCTAAAAATATATGCATTACCATTTCCCTGGTGTAAATCACAATCAACGATCAAAACCTTACTTGCCAATTTATCTGTTTGTACTATCCTAATTGAGATTGCAATATCATTTAAGTAACAGAATCCCTCTGCTCTGTCTGGAAAAGCATGGTGATACCCACCAGCTAAATTTATTGCTACATTATATTTACATGCCATTTTGGCAGCACTTATTGTTCCACCAGTTGTTATAAGAAAAAAATCTAAAATTTTTTGATTTAAAGGAAGTTCTGATGGGTAAGTTCTATGAGTAAATCTTAAATTAAAGAGATCATCCAAATAATTATTAGTATGAACAAGTGATAATTCTTTTCTTAAAGGTTTTATCGGTTCAATTAAATTCTTATCTGTAATTATTTTCTCTGATTTTAACCTTTCATAAACCATCTTATACTTTTCAATAGGAAAAACATGTCCAGGTAGTTCTCCTGTATATTTATCACTATAGCAAAAATAAAGCATTTTTTTCACCTTATTATATTTTAGTCCTTTATTAAATGACTTAAAGGGTTACTTTTATTAATAACCTACTTAAATCTTTTTTTTCCCATTTAATTTCACTTCTTCCTTTATTATACTTAAAGCTTGTCTTTTATTTGATATATTACCTAAAGCTCTTTCTTTTTCAACTAATTTTAAAATTTCTCCAATTTTTGGTCCAGGAGTTAGCTCAAATTTTTCTATTATTTCATCTCCCCTAATTAAAGGCTTTTTAGTCTGCTTTTTAATCTTTTCTCTTAAATATAGTATTTTATTAAAATATTTAATCATCTTCTTTTTAAAATCTACTTCTACTAATGGTCCTGGATCAGCTACTCTATCCACATAACATAATAAAATTAAATCTATTAATTCATCGCCAGCTTCCCTGATTAATCTATACGTTGCTCTATCTGTAATTTTTTCTAAACCCAATAGATTTGGTATCTTCATATGTTTCTCTACCATTTTGACTAAGTAATTTGTAGCTTTATTACTGAGTCTAAGATTTTTACAAATATTTTCTATTTTTTCTGCTCCAACATTCTGGTGGTTATAAAATTTAATTCTGCCATTATTATCAACGACTTTAGTTTCTGATTTACTTATATCATGAAAAAAAGTTGCGAGTTTTAGGAAAGTAAATTTTTTATAATCTCCCTGTATTAGTTTATTTAGATGAGAGAATATCTGTTTACTATAATCAGTCAAATATAGTTTTATAAACTCCTCTATATTATCCATTTTATCAACACATTTTAATAAGTGACCAAAAACATCCTCAGAGTGATATCCGAACTGAGATATTCCGACATTATCTTCAATTGATAAAAATATGTGTTTTAAAACATTTAACTTCTGCATTTCTCTTAAAGTAGAAGATATATTGTCATATGAAAATATCTTAAGAACTTCATCTGCTATTCTTTCACCAGAAACAAATCTTAACATATTCGAATCTGACTTAATTTTTCGCTCAAGTTCCTCTGAGATTGAGAAATTTTGAGACAGTTTAAACCTAAAAGCTCTTAATATCCTAACTGGATCATCTTGTAATGCTTTTTCACTTACAAGTCTAAGCCTTCCTTCTGTCAAATCCTTTAAGCCATTGAATGGGTCTATTAGTTCAAATGTTAAATTATCAGGTAATTCATTCTTTTCAAATAATTCATTCTTCATCTTTAATTCATAATCTTTTATCACATCTAAAGGTAATTTAAAAAGTGATTCATAATCTTCTGAAAAAATAATTGTGGGAACTGCTATTGCGTTTATAGTGAAATCTCTACCTGTAAGTTCATCCTTGATTTTGATAATATCGTAGAATGAAAAATCAACTGTTGTTATATCGCTATCATTTTTTATTTTACTATTATCTTTTTTCTCACTATCATTTTTTATTATCATTCTAAAAATTTTTCTTTTAATGTCTAAAGGGAAAAGTTTAGCGCCCTTAATGCTTGAAACAAACTTGGCTATTTTCTCTGGGGAAAATTGAGCAACTATGTCTAAATTTCTTGAATCCACACCTAACGCAACATCTCTTATAAAACCACCCACTAAATAACTATCAGGAAAACTAGAACCTATTTCATTAACTACTTTCTTAAGAGTGGAATCTTTTAATATTTTCTTCTTTAATTTTAAAATAATATCTTTTCTATCCATTAAATTTAAAAATTATTTATAAAAAGGGTCTATAAAGTATTTTACACCAACTCTCTCCCTAACTAAGGAAAATGCATTCTTCAACTTTTCAAGTGGCAGCCTTCCACTTATAAAAGCTTTAGTATTTATTTTCCCACTTGCTATTAAATCCAGAGCTTTTTTAAAAAGTTGGGGAGTATGATGAAAAATTCCTTTTATAGTTATTTGTTCATAATGAAACAGAGTTGTATCTATAGAAAATGAGGTTCCTGATGGACAACCTCCAAATAAAATTACAAGTCCTCCTCTTCTCACCATTTTTACTGACATTTCCCAAATATCAGGTTTTCCAACTGCTTCTATAACTACATCAGCTCCTCTTCCATTATTTGATAAACTTTTAACTTCCTCTATCTCATTTTCAATTTCTCCTGCATCAATTGTAAAGTTAGCTCCTAAAATCTTAGCAAGTTCAAGTCTTTTTTTTCCCCTTCCACATGCTATTACTTTTGCTCCACTTAAATGATATAGATGAGTTAAAAATAGACCAATGGGGCCTAATCCAATTACTACAACTGTATCATTAGATGAAATATTGCTTCGTTCAACAGCATTTAAGCAACATGCAAGTGGCTCAGATAATGCTGCTTTCTCAAAGGAAACATTATCTGGAATCTCTAAAAGATTTTTATTGACAATTAATTCAGGTACAACTATAAATTGTGAATATGCTCCATTTAATAGTCTTAAATCCTCACATAAGCCAAAATATTCTCTTTTACAAAAATAACATTGACCACAGGGAGCAGAATTTGCAGCTACTACTCTCATTCCAGGAACAAATCCATTTACATCAGTTCCTACCTTTGAGATTACACCTGAAAATTCGTGACCAAAAGGTGAGGGATATTTCTTTATTAATACCGGATGTCCCCTCAGATAGGTCTTTATATCTGTTCCACATGTAAGGGCTGCTCTTACTTCAACTAAAACCTCTCCCTTTTTTATAGCAGGGATTTCAACCTCTTCAATTTTTAACTTACCAGGACTATACAACCTTGCACATTTCATAAAGCTTCCTTTCTTCCAGATGTTTAATTGCCAAAACTAAATATAAAAATATAATTAATCTTACTAAATTAATGAAGAGGAAAATTTTTTTATTCTATGTATATTCTGGGGACTCTGTTTGTTATACCACATACAATTTCATAATCAATTGTATTTAAAATCTTTGACAGCTCATTTACTTCTATTTTTTCTTCTCCCTGATTTCCTATTATAACCACTTCATCTCCAATTTTAACTTCACCTATATCAGTTACATCTATCATTATCTGATCCATTGTGACATTTCCAATTACAGGAACCCTTTTCCCTTTAACCAAAACCACTCCCTTATTGGATAATTGTCTGGAATATCCATCTCTATAACCAATTGGTATAGTAGCTATCAAACTTTTTTTATTTGTTTTAAATGTTAATCCATAGGAAATTCCCTCTCCATTTTTCACTGTTTTTAAATAGGATATCTTTGCCTTTAAGGAGAGTGCTGGCTTTACTTGTAATGAGAAAGTCTTTTCTGAAGACCTTAATCCATACATTGCTATCCCTATCCTAATCATATCCATATGAGTTTGTGAAAAATTTAATGTAGCTGCTGAGTTAGCGCAGTGATATATTTTAAATTTAAAATTGTTCTTTTTTAGAGTTTCTTTTAATTCTATAAATCTCTTTAATTGTAATAATGTATATGGATTTTCAGGATCATCAGCGCAGGCAAAATGGGTAAACAATCCCTCAATTTCTATATTTGAGAGTGTAGATATATATTTAACCAAATTTAAAACATTTTTAATGTTTGCTCCAACTCTGTGCATTCCAGTATCAACTTTTACATGAACTAAACATTTTTTATTTTGATTATGTGCTTCCTCTGATAGTGCTTTTACAAAATTTTTAGTATATACAGTGCTAATCATTGATTTTTTTATTGTTGAATTTTCAACTATTATCTTAACAGATGATATAGGTGGTTGGCTTAATAACTGTATAGGAACTTTAATATCATAATTTATAAGCTCTAATGCTTCTTCAACTGATGCTACACCTAATCTTTCAACCCCTGCTTCAATTGCTGCTTTAGCTACTTTTAATACACCGTGACCGTACCCATTGGCTTTAACAACAGCCATTATTTTTGTGCTTTTAGATATTAAGGTTCTAATAAACCTAAGGTTATCTTTAATATTATTTGCATTTACCTCAGCCCAAACAGGCCTATAAAAATCCAAATTTCCTCTTTCTAAATCAAAAAATTAAATTATTCGGTAAATGGGAAGGTTCCTTCAATTCTTAAAAATGTTTTTGGAATTTTGTTCATTATATCTGTTGCAATAAGAGAGCGCTGACCAATCTCTTCCACAGCCATATCTCCAGCAAGACCATGTAAATATGTTCCCATTATAGCAGCATCATAGGGACCGACACCTTGAACTATAAGTGAAGCAATTAATCCTACCAAGATATCCCCAGAACCAGCAGTTGCCATAGCAGGACTACCAGTTAAGTTAATAAATGTTTCACCTTCAGGATTAGAAACCAATGTTCTGGCTCCTTTTAAAACAGAGATTTTTCCAATATTCTTTGAGATCTCTCGATTTAACTCTAATCTATCCTTTAAGTTTACTTTAGTAATATGCAATAGTCTGGACAATTCCCCTGGATGAGGAGTAATTATTATTGGAGCTTTTGAATCTTTTAAGATTTCTATATTTTCAGATAATATTGTAAGAGCATCAGCGTCTATTACTATTGGAATCCTCAAATCTTTTACTAAAGATTTAACTAACACTGAGGTTTCTTCATTTAATGAAATACCTGGTCCTATTGCAATACAATCAAATCCTTTAATTGCATCCATTATTATTGGTAGAGCTGAAATAGCTAAGGTTCCATCTTTTGTTTGAGGAAGTGGTAATGTCATTACCTCGGTTAATTTGGTTTCCATTACTGTATTTAATCCCTCAGGAATTGCTATTGTTACAACACCAGCTCCACCTATAAGAGCTGACATAGAACACATATAAGCTGCTCCTGTAAAACCAGGTGAGCCTGCTATAACAAAAAGCTTTCCCGCGTCACCTTTGTGAGCATATGCTTTTCTTTTTGGAAGTCTTTTTAAAACCCACTCATCATCAATGAAAAAAATCTTACAATATTTATCTACCAAACCTTGAGGTATTCCTATGTCTACACATTTTATATCTCCTACATAACTTGCTCCTGGATAGTTTAAAAGTCCAAATTTATAAGTCTGCAATGTAACTGTAGTATTTGCTTTTATTGCTACTTTGAAAACCTCACCAGTATCTCCGTTTATTCCAGATGGAATATCTATTGATAAAACATGTTTATTAGCATTATTTATAAGATTTATTATATCTAAATATATTCCTTTAACAGGTCTTTTTAAGCCAGTTCCAAAAATTGCATCAATAACAAAATCACAATTTTTTAAGTCTTTCTTAAATGAGATTAAATCTTTTTCTATTTTCTTTATAGTAAGTCCAGATAACTTCACTTTTTTAAAGCTTGTCTTTGAAGGTTCCCTTAGCTCTTCTGGCTCACCAATATAGTAAGTTATAACATTTAAACCTTTACTATGAAGTATAGAGGATGCTACAAAACCATCTCCTCCATTATTTCCTTTACCACAAACAGCTAAAACATTTTTTTTCCCAAAATCTTCTAATTCCTTTTTTGCAATATTGGCAACCTTCTGCCCAGCTTTTTCCATTAAATCCAATGCTTTTATTCCTCTTTTAACTGCAATCTTATCAATTTCAACCATCTCATAACCAGTTAGAACCTTGTTTATACTCATTTAATACCTTTCATATAAATTTTAATAATTTATTTAGTAAAATCTTAAAACAATTAGAAGTCCGAGATATTATTTTTTAATAAGTTTAAAACATTTAGAATTATTGCAGCAATAATAAAATAATTATTTTTACTCATCTTATACCTCTTGCATAAGCTATAGCAATAGCATATTCTTTTGTATGAGTAATACTAATTAAAATTTCTTCTATATCCCTTTTATTAGCAAGGCTAAGAGCAGAACCGTGTAGTATAACTTTTGGAATCGAATTATTATTAGTATTACTCATATTATTAATCTCAATCTCTTTTAATTTTAAGGATTTATTTCCTACTCCTATGGATTTAATAACTGCTTCCTTAGCTGCAAATCTTCCAGCAAAATGAATATATCTGTTTTTTTTGTCATTACAATAATTGATTTCGTTTTTAGTAAAAAATCTATTTAAAAATTTGGGGTACTTATTTATTAACCTTTTAATCCTATCAACTTCAACTAAATCTATTCCTATTCCTAATATATTAAAATTATCTTTCATTATATTACTCTACTGTAACTGTTTTTGCTAAGTTTCTTGGTTGATCCACATTACACCCAAGTTTCTTTGCTACTTCATAAGCAAAAAGTTGTAGTGGTACTACATTTATAATAGCAGAGAATTCCTCAGGTATCTCAGGAACTTCTATAACATGATCTGCTAAATTCTTTATTTTGCTATCACCAATTGTAGCTAACGCTAGAACAGAAGCGCCCCTTGCTTTCACCTCATTAATGTTACTAATTATCTTGCTATATATGCTTGACTTATTAACAATAGCTACTACTGGACAATTCTCTCCTACAAGGGCAATAGGACCATGTTTCATCTCTCCTGCTGGATATGCCTCGGCGTGTATATATGATATCTCTTTTAATTTTAATGCACCTTCCATAACGGCAGGTAAACCAAATTTCCTTCCAATAAATATAAAATTTGGAAATTTATGATATATATCTGCAAGCTCTTTTATCTTATCATGATTATCTAACACTGATTTTATCTTATCTGGAACTCCTTTTAATGTTTCTAAGTGAAAAGCAATCTCATCCTCAGTAATTGTACCTCTAATCTTGGCTAAATAAAGGGCTAATAAATAACTTACCATAATCTGTGATGTGTGTGTTTTACTAGCAGCTACTCCTATTTCAGGACCAGCAAAAGTATACATAGCTCCATCAGATTCTCTAACTGCGGAACTCTCCATCACATTTGATACAACTAAAACCCATGCTTTTTTCTTTTTTGCTTCCCTGATTCCAGCAATTGTATCTAATGTTTCACCAGATTGTGATATAGCTATTATAATGCTTGGATCAGGAATTATAGGATTCATATATCTAAACTCTGAAGCAGTTACAACGTCAACAGTAATTTTAGCAAATTTTTCAATAACTCCCTTTGCTACAAAACCTGCAAATAGAGATGTTCCACAAGCAATGACAAAGATTTTCTTTGCTTTTTTTATAATTTCAAGTGGTAAACTACTCTCATCTAAACTTATTTTATGTTTATAAACGTGAGCTCTATATGTTTCCCTTACAGCTACAGGTTGCTCCATAATCTCCTTTAACATGAAATCCTCATAACCCTCCTTTTCAGCCAAAGATATATCCCAATTAGTCTTATATGGTTTTTTATTGATTTTATTACCATTCCTATCATATATTTCTACTTTACCTTTAGTAACATTTACTATCTCTCCCTGATCAATTATTAGAAATTTATTTGTATGTTCAAGAACTGCTGGCATATCTGATACAAGGAAATTCTCATCATCACCTAATCCCACAACCAATGGGCTGTCATATCTTGCTCCAACCAGTTGATTAGGACATTTGATACTCATCACTACTATCGCATAAGAACCTTCCACTCTTTTTAATGTCTCTTTAACAGCTTCTACCAAATCATCTTTATATAACTCCTCAACTAAATGAACAAGCACCTCAGTATCTGTTTCTGAGACAAATTTATGTCCTTTCAAAACTAACTCCTTCCTGAGTGGTTCATAATTCTCAATAATTCCATTATGAACCAAAAGGATCTCATTTTTACAGTCTGAATGAGGATGTGCATTAAGTCTGTGAGGTTTCCCGTGAGTAGCCCATCTCGTATGACCAATTCCCAAACTACCTTTCATTTCAACTTCTGATAAGGCTTTTTCTAATTTTTTCAAATTACCTACTCTCCTGATCATGGAAATTTCATTTTTATCATTGACACTATTTAATACAGCTATTCCTGATGAGTCATAGCCTCTATATTCAAGTCTTTTTAATCCATTTAGCAATATTGAAGCACAGTCTTTTTCTCCAACATATCCAATTATTCCACACATATTTTTCTCCTTTAGCTAAATAACAAACAAATTTTTAAAAATTGACTGTTCCTTTAAAGTATAGGAAGGTATCGCTTTACCTCATAATCTGTCACCTGGGTTCTATAATTATTCCATTCAATTTTTTTATTCTCAATAAATTTATCAAAGACATGATCTCCCAAAGCTTCTCTAACAAGTTCACTTTTTTCAGCAAATTCAATTGCTTCAAAAAGATTTTCTGGAAGAGAACCTATCCCCTCTTTTTCCCTTTCTTCATCAGTCATCTCATAAACATTTCTCTCTACTGGTGGAATTAAGTCATATTCTTCTTCAATACCTTTAAGTCCTGCAGCCAACATTACTGAAAATGCTAAATATGGATTACAAGCAGGATCAGGTGCTCGATATTCTACCCGAGTTGCCTGTTCCTGACCATACCTGTAAACAGGAACTCTAATCAAATCAGATCTATTGCGCAAAGCCCAGGACAGATAAACTGGAGCTTCGTATCCTGGAGTTAATCTCTTATATGAATTAACCCATTGATTGGTTACTAAGGTTATTTCAGGAGCATGTCTAAGGAGTCCTGCTATAAATATTTTAGCTTCAATTGAAAGCTTGTATTTATCATCTGGATCAAAGAAAATATTCTTACCATCTTTATAAATAGACATATGAGTGTGCATACCACTTCCATTTATTCCAAATACAGGTTTAGGCATAAAAGTTGCGTAAACACCATTTTGAACTGCTACCTCCTTTACTACTAATCTAGAGGTCATAGTATTATCTGCCATAGTTAAAGCTTCAGTAAACTTAAGGTCTATTTCATGTTGGCTAGGAGCTCCTTCATGATGACTCGACTCCACCTCAATTTGTAACGCTTGAAGTGATAATATTGTCTCTTTACATAGATCTGTTGCAACATCTGGGGGTGTTAAATCAAAATATCCTCCATCATCCAGACCTTGAGGTTCACTATCAGAGTTTTTAAAATAAAAATATTCAAGTTCCGGTCCGACAAAGAATGTATAACCCATATCTTTTGCATATTTTAGGTTCTTTTTTAAAACCCATCTCGGGTCACCTTTATGAAAAGATTTATCTGGTTCTAAAATATCACAAAACATCCTTGCAACAAGTTTATCTTTTGTCTTCCATGGAAGAATCTGAAAAGTTTGAGGGTCAGGCATGGCGATCATATCGCTTTCATCAATTCTTGTAAACCCATGAATTGATGAGCCATCAAATCCAGTGCCTTCTTCTAATGATTTTTCCAATTCATTGGTAGTTATAGTTACACTTTTTAGAAATCCAAGAATATCTGTAAACCATAATCTGATAAATCTTACATCTTCCTCTTTTACCTTCTTAAGAACATATTTTTTATCTTTTATAACCATTTTTACTCTCCTGACTATTTATTATTTTTTAATAGATATATAGAAAAAGTGAATTTTTTATGGAATCGTTGTATAAAAGGTTTTTCTACATATGTTTTAAGTACTATGTTACTTATTGATAACTATAGATCTTTTTGTCCCAATAGTCACCTACTGGTTTTGTGAGATTACTTTTTGGGGAAAGATTAGAGATGCTAATATCCCTAAGAGGCTTCCGCTGATCTCTCGATTTTCCTGATAAATATTTTTTTTATTTATCAGTTAATACTGTTTTGCAACAGTAAACCTCCTCCTCGTCAACTGAAATATAAATAATATTAATTATTAAAATCTCAGTCCATGCGCTTTCTTCCCTTTATCTTTCTTCTAACTCTAAATACATCGCCTCCCATTAATATTAATAAATTTTACATATCTCAAAATATATCAATCAATTATCGTAATGTCAAATACAATTCTTATATTCATTTATTTATGAGATTCTCCTTTAAAATTATAAATACTCATAAATCTTCTAGTAGAGATAATTATTCTATGGTATAAAAATTTTAAAAGTTAATAAGGGAGGCAAGTTGTTTTGCAATGGAATTTGTTAATTTTTCTGATGTGCTTTCAACCATTATCCTTATAACTGATTCTGTACCTGATGGTCTTACCAATATTCTTCCTTTGTTTTCATCTTTATCAAGCACCTTTTCAAACTCCTTTACCTTCTCCCAGAAATGTTTAGCTTGAGATAATTTTGATTTATCCTTTACATTAACATTTATCAAAACCTGTGGATACTTTTTCATTATTCTGGAAAGCTCTGAAAGTGGTTGTTTTTGCTTAACTAAAACATTAAGTAGGGCTAAAGAAGTTAATATTCCATCTCCAGTTGTATATTTATCCAGCAATATTATATGCCCTGATTGTTCTCCACCAATTGAAACATCACTTTTTAACATTTCCTGCAATATAAACCTATCACCAACATCTGTAGTTAAGACTTCAATTTCTATATCATTCATGGCTTGAATAAATCCTAAATTAGCCATTGTAGTTGTGATAAGTATATTTTTCTTAAGTTTCTTCTCAGATTTCAGGAAATTAGCAATAATTGCCATAATATATTCACCATCTAATATATTTCCTTTTTCATCAGCAACTATCAATCTATCCCCGTCTCCATCAAAAGCAAAACCAACATCTGATTTAGTCTTTTTGACTATACTGCAAATATTTTTAGGAAATGTTGAGCCACACATACAATTTATATTCTTACCTGATCTTTCATTATTATTAATTGATAAGGTTGCTCCCAATTGTCCATATATTTTAGGAGCTATAAAAGTAGTAACACCATTTGCACAATCTATAGCAATTTTTATACCCCTTAGATTTAGTGGATATTGTTCAACTAAGAAATCTATATAACTATCTATTAAATCACTTCTATCAATTACTCTTCCTATATCATTATCAGATGGTTTATAGCTAATTATTTCTGCATTCTCTCCAAATTTCATTCGTTTGATTTTATCTATTTTGTCTATCCTTTTTTCAATTTTTTCTTCTGTTTTTTCATCTAACTTAAAACCACTACTGGAGAAAAACTTAATTCCATTATATTCAGGAGGATTGTGAGAGGCTGATATCATCACACCACCAGATGAAGATACTTTTTTTATAAAGAAAGGTATTGCAGAAGTAGGGATTATTCCAAGTTTTATAACATTAACACCTGCTGAACATATTCCAGCAGTTACAGCTGTTTCAATCATATCAGAAGAAGGACGATTATCCTTACCTATTACTAAATATTCTCCTAATTTGGCTAACTCTTGTGCTCCTGCAAATCCAATTTTTGTAGCAAGTTCACGTGTTAGCTCTGTATTTACTATACCTCTTACCCCATCTGTTCCAAAAAGTTTTGGCAAATAAATCTCCTTTTAATATTTAAAATAAATAAGCGTCATTTTTTATATAGACGCTTATTTTAATTTATTAAAAAATTAATTAGTTCAGTTTATTTAATACAGATATTATTATCTCTTAGAAAATTGAGGTGCTTTCCTTGCTTTCTTTAAACCATATTTTTTTCTTTCTTTCATCCTTGGATCTCTGGTTAATAGTCCTTCTTTTTTAAGTAATTGTCTGTAATCCGCATTAGCTTCAAGCAATGCTCTTGATATTCCATGAGCAATTGCACCTGATTGACTCGATATTCCCCCTCCATTAACATTTACCATGATATCGAATTGAAATTCTGTCTGGGTAAGAATTAAAGGTTTTAATGCTGTTTCTTTAAAAGCTTTTTGTGGAAAATACTCATCTAAACTTCTTCCATTTATATTGAATTTACCCTCACCTGGTATTATTCTCACCCTTGCAACAGATGTTTTTCTCCTACCTGTAGCTACATATACTAGTTTGTTCAAAATAATAATCCTCCTACTTACTTTTAGATATCAATAATCTTTAGATTCTGAGCTTGATGGGGATGCTTGGAGTCTGAATATACTTTCAACTTCTTAAACATCTTTCTACCTAACTTATTTTTTCGAAGCATTCCCTTTACAGCTTTTTTAAATACAAATTCAGGTTTTTCCTTCATCAGCTCTTTATAGACCTTCTCTTTTAATCCACCGGGATAACCTGAATGTTTATAATATTTTTTTGTAGATAACTTCTTACCAGTTAAAACTATCTTATCAACATTTATTACTACTATATAGTCCCCAACATCTAAATGTTGTACATAGTTAACTTTATGTTTTCCCATAAGAATATGAGCAACTTTGCTGGCAAGTCTTCCTAATGTCTTTCCAGTTGCATCAATGACATACCAATCTTTCTTTATATCTTTTTCCTTTATGATTGTTGTTTTCAATCTAATTTCGTCTCCCTTTCAATAACAATACTATATTTTTTTAAATTTAATTTTCATTAATAGATTTGTGGCATGGTTTCGAAGACATTTTACCCTCTCCCTACCCTCTCCCATCAAGGGAGAGGAAGACAGAAACTATGCCCAAATCTTTCAAAGGTTATTTAATTTTATTTTTTTAATAATTAATTTTGGTTAAATAAAGACCTTTTGCTTCCGCTACCTTTCCTGCAAATATTCTCTGTTTTTTTTCTAAAATTTGTAAAATTTCATAAGACTCTCTTTTAGAGAGTCCTACTTCTATCAATGTTCCTACAATTATTCTTACCATTTGATGAATAAAGGAATTTGCTATTATCTTTATTACTATGAAATCTCCCTCTTTTCTAATTTCAACCTCATTTACATTGCGAACTGTATTTTTAACTTCTGATGAATCTTTGCAAAATGCTTTAAAATCTTTTTTTCCAATAAGATATTTAGAAGCTAAAATCATTGATTCAATATCAAGTTCTTTGTCAATCAACATAAAATTTTTATCAAATGCAGATGGATATTTTCTATTTAAAATATAATATTCATATTCCCTACTTTTAGCATATCTTCTTGAGTCAAAATCAGTTTCACCCTCCTCTATGTGCTTTACAACTACATCACTCGGTAATATTGCATTCATAGACCTTTGAAGCTTAACATGATCTATCTTGTTCTCTGTTATAAAGTTAATGACTTGTTCCTTAGCATGAACTCCTGTATCTGTTCTACTTGAATATTTTATTTTTATCTTTTCTCTTAATATAGTATTTAGGCAATCCTCCAATCTTCCCTGTATTGTATCTAAATCTTTCTGAATCTGAAATCCTTTATATCTAGTCCCATCGTATTCCAAAATTATCTTTATATTGTGTAACAACTACTCTCCACAAGTATCAAATATTATTAAATTTTTATAATCTATTTTTAATGAGATTGCTTCGGGACTTTGTCCCTCGCAATGACACTTAAAGCTTTTCTTTATTCAGAGATTTGTGGCATGGTTTTGAAGAGATTTTAAATTCCCCCTCTCCCTTTCCCTCTCCCACCAGGGGAGAGGATAATTAGTCAAGAAACTATGTCCAAATCTTCCAAAAGTTATTTATTATGAGATTGCGCTAACTATTTTATTTTTAAGTTAATTCTATAAATACCATTAAAGATGCGTCACCAGGTCTTTCTCCAATTTTAATTATCCTTGAAAAACCTGAGTCTTTTTGATGATAACGAGGAGCTACCTCATCAAAAAGTTTTTTCACTGCTTTTCTATTGTGTCTAAGCATTGATAATGCCTTACGTTTGGAACTTAGGTCATCCTTTTTACCCAAACCTATCAATTTATCAATGACCGCTTTTAACCTTTTTGCTTTTGCATGAGTAGTTTTAATCCTATTATGTTCTAATAGCGCTATTGCTAAATTCGACATTATTGCTTTTTGATGACTAGCGCTACCACCTATTCTTTTTCCTTTCTTTGGTTTAACCATATTTTTAGACCTTCTTAAGTGTTAATTTCCTTTCCTCTAATTTCTTCTTGATTTCATTTAATGATTTCATACCCAGATTACGGATACTTAAAAGCTGCTGTTCTGTATAATCACAAAGATTTGAGATATAAACAATACTTTCTTTCTTTAAACAATTAGATGATCTCACTGACAGATTCAGTTCCTCTATTGATATCTCCTCTTTTTCCTTTGGTTTCTCCTCCTCCTTTATAAAACTCTCAAATAAAGCAATTTCCGTGACATCTATAAGAACCTTCAAATGATCAGAGAGTATCTTTGCAGTTTGACTTAAAGCAAAATCAGGAGTTACAGCTCCATTTGTCTTAATTTTTAGAGTTAATTTATCATAATTGGTTTTATGACCTACTCTGGTTGAATCAACATCATAACTTACATTAATTACTGGAGTAAATATTGAATCTATATTAATCAAACCAATTATCTCCTTACCTTTTTTATGCTCTTCAGCTGCTACATACCCCCTACCTCTCTCCACATTTATTTCCATTTTCAGTTTTCCATCTTTATTTAAATTTGCTATATATAAGTCTTTATTCACTATTTCTACTTCACTTGGAGCTATTATGTTTTTAGCATAAATATCACATTTTCCCTTTTTTTCTATTCTTATGGTAATTGGTTCTTCAGACGAAGACTTAAGTACCAATTTTTTTAGATTTAAAATTAGTTCAGTTGTATCCTCCCTTACTCCAGGAATTGTTGAGAACTCATGATATACATCATCTATTTTTATAGATGTTGCTGCAGCACCTGGAATAGAGGAAATTAAAATCCTCCTTAAAGTATTTCCCAAAGTATAACCATATCCTCTCTCTAAGGGTTCAATAACAAAAACACCTTCAGTTGGTGTATTTTTTATAATTTCTATTTTTGGTTTTTGCATTTCTAACAATTGATACTACCTCCAATATATATGTAATTTTATGTTAAGTTATCTTGAATATAGCTCAACAATTATTTGTTCCTTAATGCTTTGGTCTATGTCCTCCCTTTCAGGTAGAGAAATAACCTTACCTTTAAGTTCTTTATGATCAACCTGAAGCCATCTTGGAATCTCTGTTTCAGATGATTGAGCTATTGATTGAGCCACTGCCTGTATTTTCTTGGATTTTTTAACAATCTCTATTTCTTGTCCTGCTTTGACCTGGTATGAAGGTACCTTCATCTTCTTTTCATTAACTAAAATATGTCCATGATTTACAAGCTGTCGGGCTTGAGGTCGAGATTCAGCGAATCCTAATAAATAGACTATATTATCCAAACGAGTTTCTAAAAAAACTAATAGATTTGTACCTGTTATACCCTTCATTTTTAAGGCTCTTTTAAAATAGTTCTTAAACTGCTTCTCTAAAATCCCATATATCCTCTTTACCTTCTGCTTTTCTCTTAATTGAATTAGATAGTCAGTCTCCCTTGTTCTTGCTCCTCCTCTTCCTCTCTCTCCTGGTGGATAAGGTTTTTTCTCAACAGCACATTTCTCTGTATTACATTTAGACCCTTTTATAAATAACTTTTCGCCTTCCCTTCTACATAGTTTACAAACTGCATTAATATATCTAGCCATATTATCCTCCTAAACTCTCCTTTGCTTCTTAGCTCTACAACCATTATGCGGAATTGGAGTTACATCCTTTATATTTAAAACCTGAAGACCTAATGCTTGAAGTGATCTAACAGCAGTTTCTCTTCCAGAACCTGCTCCTTTAATATAAACATCAACCTGTTTTACTCCATGTTCCTGGGCTTTCTTTGTAGCTAATTCAGTTGCTAACTGTGCTGCAAAAGGTGTACCCTTTCGTGAACCTTTAAATCCTGCTGTTCCAGAAGATGCCCACGCAATTGTATTTCCTTTTAAATCAGTAAAGGTGATAATTGTATTATTAAATGTTGATTGAATGTGAACAGCACCATGCGGTATGTTCTTCTTTGCCTTTCTCCGAGCTTTTCCCTTTTTCCCTCTTTTTATAACCATAAAGATTTCTCCTTATTAAATTTTTTTACGTTTTACTGCAACGGTCTTTCTTGGACCTTTTCTTGTTCTGGCATTAGTGTGAGTTCTTTGCCCTCTAACAGGAAGGCCTCTCCTATGCCTTATTCCTCTATAGCACCCTACCTCAATTAATCTCCTTATATTTTGCGAAACCTCTCTTTTTAAACTACCCTCTACTTTAATATTCTCTTCAATATAGTTTGCTATAACAGAAATCTCCTTCTCAGTTAAATCTTTTACTTTATGTGCAGAGTCAATTTTAGTTTCTTTAAGTATCGCTTTTGCCAATGACCTACCAATCCCGTGTATTTTAGTTAATGCAATATCTATCTGTTTATCTTTTTGTAAGTCTATACCTGCTATTCTTGCCAAGATTAATAAACCTCCTATCTAAATTTTTTATTTAACCCTGTCTTTGTTTATGACGAGGGTTATCACAAAGAACTCTTACTTTTCCTTTTCTTTTAATTATTTTACATTTTTTACAAATTTTTTTAACAGATGTTTTTACTTTCATAAAAATCACACTTATATTTATCAATTTTTAATATTTTTTACCTGAATCTATAAATTATTCTTCCCTTAGTAAGATCATAGGGTGAAAGTTCAACTATAACTCTATCACCTGGAAGAATACGAATATAGTGCATCCTTATCTTACCAGATATATGAGCTAATACCTTATGACCACTGTCCAACTCTACCCTGAACATAGCATTTGGTAAAGCCTCCAGTACTTTTCCTTCTACCTCAATTTTTTCTTCTTTCTTTGCTATAATAGTTCTCCTTATTTATTTTTCAATATTTCTATTTGTGTTAATATTAATGGTCCATTTTCGGTAATAGCAACTGTATGCTCAAAATGAGCTGATAGTTTTCTATCTTTGGTTACAACAGTCCATTTGTCATCTAAAACCTCAACCTCATGAGTACCTTGATTAACCATCGGTTCTATCGCAAAAACCATACCATTTTTTAAAACTGGTCCCATGTTGGGAGGTCCATAATTTAAAATTGAAGGTTCCTCATGAAGTTCAGTTCCAATTCCATGCCCCACAAATCTTCTTACAACAGAAAATCCGTTCTCTTCAGCATTAGTTTGAATTGCATGGGATATATCTGACAGATGATTCCCCTCAAAACATTTTTTTATTCCTTTATAAAGTGCTCTCTCTGTAATATCCATTATTTCTTTTGCCTTTTTGGATATCTCACCAACACCAACTGTTATAGCTGCATCTCCATAATACCCATTAAACTTCACACCCATATCGACTCCAATAATATCACCCTCTTTTAGTTTCCCATTATCTGGAATTCCATGAACAACAATCTCATTAATAGCTACACAAATCGTTGCTGGATATCCTCTATATCCAAGAAACGCTGGTATAGCTCCTTTTTTTATAATGAAATCATAAGCAATTTTATCCAGCTCTATTGTAGTTACGCCTGGTTGTATATGCCTCTTGAGCAGCTTAAGCGTTTCTGCAACTATCTCACAAGATTTTCTAATTTTATCAATTTCAACGGCAGATTTAATCTTTATCAAATATATCCTCCAAAATTATTTTTATATTCTCAAAAATATTTTCAACAGTATCCTCTCCATCCACTTCAATAACTAAATCCTTTTCATAATAAGGTTGTATTGATAGCTCTGTCTGTTCCTTATAAACTTTAAATCTATTTCTTACAGTTTGCATATTATCATCATCTCTTATTATTAACTCTCCATTACAAACAGGACATTTAAATGTTTTTAAACTTTGCTGATAAATATTAAAATTTTTGTTACAACTACTACAAACTCTTCTTCCCAATAGACGTTTTGTCAATTCCTTCTCAGGTACGATCATATTAATGACTAAATCTATCGGTTTTTCTATCTCTTTTAATATATTGGACAGAAGTTCAACCTGCTCAAGATTTCTCGGAAAACCATCCAAAATAAAACCTGTTTTGCAGTCCTCTTTTTTAATCCTCTCTTTTAATATCTTTACCACCAATTCATCGGGAACTAAATCTCCATTTGACATAAACTTTTGAGCTTTTTTTCCCAAACACGTCTTTTCTTTTATCGCTTCTCTTAACATATCTCCAGTTGAGATATGTGGTATATAGAAATATTTGCTAATTTTCTTAGCCTGTGTTCCCTTACCTGACCCAGGTGGACCAAAAATTATTAGATTCATATTATCTATAAAAATAAAATTTATTTTAAAAAGCCCTCGTAGTTTCTCATAATCAGTTGAGCTTCAAGCTGTTTCATAAACTCTAAAGCAACACCAACTGCAATCAAAATAGAAGTTCCTCCAAATTGAAATGGTGCATTAAAGAACGCCCAGAGAGCAGTTGGTAATAGTGCAACTATGGCTAAAAATATTGCTCCAGGTAGATTTACCCTGTTTAATATATTCTTTAAGTAACTTACAGTTGATTTACCAGGTCTTATTCCGGGAATAAAACCTCCATATTTCCTAAAATTGTCTGCCATATCCTCAGGATTAAATGCTATTGCAGCATAAAAATATGTAAATCCCAAAATTAATAAGGCATACAAAGTAAGATACCATGGTTTTATTTCTCCTCTTTTAGCTGGAGGACCAATTATAATTGCGAGTTTTTGAACCCAGGGAACTTGTATAAATTGTGCTATAGTTGCTGGAAAAGCCAATAGTGAAGAAGCAAATATTACCGGAATAACTCCAGACTGATTAACCTTTATGGGAATATATGTTCCCCTTCCACCATAAACTCTTCTTCCCCTTATCTGTTTTGCATATTGTATGGGTATTTTTCTCTCACCCTGTTGAATTACAATAATAAATATTATCACAGCTATTGCAATCAGTAGCACAATAGCAATGATATAAATATCATTTGGCCACCATTGATTAACTGAATTAATTATGTAGCCTGGAAACCTTGAAATAATATTTGCAAAAATGATAAGGCTCATTCCATTCCCAATTCCCTTTTGAGTTATTAACTCACCTATCCACATTATTAAAGCAGTTCCTGTTGTTAAAGTGATTACCACTACAAATAACATAGGCCAAATTTCACCTACAATAAAACCTTGTCCTTTAAAATAAAAGAACATAGCTGTGGATTGAAATATAGCTAATCCTATTGTTATATATCTTGCTATCTGATTTATCTTTCTACGACCTGTCTCTCCCTCTTTAGCAATTTTTTCTAATTTTGGAAAAATTATCTGAAGCAACTGTAAAATAATTGTCGCAGTAATATATGGCATTATACCTAAAGAAAAGACTGCAAAATTTGATAAAGCACCACCTGAGAAAAGGTCAAGCATCTCAAAAATTCCCCCCTCAAAAACTTTCTCAATCCCTTCTAATCTAACACCTGGAACAGAGATGTTTGCTCCAAATCTATAAATAGCCAAAATTGCCATTGTAAAAAGCAGCTTTTTTCTTAAATCAGGTATCCTGAAAGCATCACGTAGCGCTCTAAACATTTAGTACCTCAACTTTTCCTTCTTTATTTTCTATCTTTTCTCTCGCACTTTTCGAAAAAGCTTGAGCTTTAACTGTTAATTTCTTATCCAAATTTCCATTTCCTAATATCTTTATTGGTCTATCTAATTTCTTTATGAGTCCTTCTTCATAAAGCAACTTATTTGTAATTGTTTGCCTATTCTTAAATAAATTTAAAGACTCAACATTTACTATTTGATAAGTTATTCTATGAAGACTTCTATTTCCATATCCTCTCAGTTTCGGAATCCTTCTAGCCAGTGGCATCTGCCCACCTTCAAACCCAGGTTTAATACTTGATCCGGATCTTGCTTTTTGTCCCTTATGACCTCTTCCTGAGGTCTTTCCGTGACCAGAGCCTTCCCCTCTTCCAACTCTCTTTCTTTTTTTAGTTGATTTAGGAGATGGTTTTAAATTATGAATTCTCATTACCTTTTTCCTTTAAAAATTTATATTTATATACAAGAATGATATTTTATTTACTTTTATTTTTAATTTTACTTTCTTTCGACCCTTCCGGGCTTGAAAAAAAATCCTTTAAGCTTTTTCCTCTTAACTCAGCTATTTGAGATGGTGATTTTATTCTTTTTAATCCATTTTCCGTTGCTCTAACAACATTAATTACATTTGTACTTCCCAAAGATTTTGTAAGAACATTCTTTATTCCAGCAAGTTCCATTATCATCCTAACAGCTCCTCCTGCTTTAATACCCGTACCCGGAGCGGCTGGTTTAATTAATACCTTACTTGATCCATGTCTACCAATTATATGATGTGGTAATGTTTTATCTCCAACTACTGGTACCTTGAAAACTTCTTTTTTAGCAATTGAAATAGCCTTTGAAATAGCAATTGGAACTTCTTTTGCTTTTCCAAAACCTATCCCCACGTGACTATCTTTGTCTCCAACAACTACAAGGGCAGAAAAACTAAATCTTCTTCCACCTTTTACAACTTTAGCAACTCTATTTATATTTATTACCTTTTCTTCAAACTCTATCTCTTGCTCTTTATTTTTTATTGAAATTTTTTGTTGTTGACTTTCTGTCAATATTTACCTCCTATAATTCTAAAAAGATAGTCCAGCTTCTCTCGCACCATCAGCTAAGGCTTTTACTCTACCATGAAATTTGTAACCACCCCTATCAAATACAATTTCTTTGATACGCTTTCTCTTAGCTATTTTTCCAATCTCATTGCCTACCAAGTAAGCAATTTCAACCTTATTTTTACCTTCTTTTTCTTTAAGTTTCAGGGAAGAGTAACTACATAAAGTATAACCTCTTGTGTCATCTATTAACTGGGCATAGATATCCTTGTTGCTTCTAAAAACACTTAATCTTGGTCTTTTCTTGATACCAAAAACCTTTACTCTAACCCTTCTATGTCTTTTTTCTCTATCTAAAACTTTTTTTGACTTTACCAAATTAATTACTCCAACTTCAAGAATTAAAAATTATATTTATAAATTTTTAATCATAAATTAATACTTTTTGAATTTGAATCTATTTATAGATTTGTGGCATAGTTTCGAAGACATTTTAGTCAAGAAACTTTGCCCAAATCTTTCAAAGTTTATTTAATTTAATTTTTTAAAATGCAGCTGAAACACCTGCTTTTCCAACTTTCTTTCTAACCTTTTCTCCTCTATACCTTATTCCTTTTCCCTTATAAGGCTCGGGGGGTCTCTTTGATCTTATTCTTGCAGCTATTTCTCCAACTAATTGCTTATCAATGCCTTTTACTATTATCGTTGTTGGATTGGGTACTACTGTTTCAATGCCCAATGGATCCTCCATCTTTATTTGGTGCGAATATCCAAGAGAGAGTTCCAGTGTTTTACCTTTTTTAACTGCCTTATATCCAACACCAATTATCTCAAGAGTTTTTGTATATCCTTCAGTTACACCCTTAACCATATTTGCTATCAATGTCCGATATAAACCGTGAAGTGATTTATGATATTTAGAATCTGACTCCCTTTTCACAATAATCTCATTTTCTGATAAATCAACATTAATTTCAGATTTTAATTCCTGTCTTAACTCTCCCATCGGACCTATCACAATTATTTCATTTTCTTCAATTTTAACTTTAACATTCTCTGTTAGAGAAATTGGCATTTTACCAACTCGAGACAATTTGCTTCTCCTTTATTTCGATTTTATCAATAGATTCGTGGCATGGTTTCGAAGACATTTAGTCAAGAAACTTTGCCCAAATCTTATAGTAATTTTTAAATTTATATACTACCAAACATAACAGATTACTTCTCCACTAACTCCTAATTTTCTTGCCTTTCTTCCAGTTAAAATACCATTAGAAGTTGATATAATTGAAATTCCCAAACCGCCTAAAACCCTTGGTATTTCATCTTTCCTTGCATATACTCTAAGTCCAGGTTTACTAATACGTCTTATACCTGTAATTATCTTTTCTTTGTTCGGACCATATTTTAAATAAATCTTTATCCTATCCTGTATTGGATTCCTCTCAATTTTATAATCTTTTATATAACCCTCTTCTAAAAGAATTTTGATCATTTCACATATCATTTTTGAGGAGGGTACTTCCGTTACCAAATGATTTGCAGAATTAGCATTTCTTATGTTAGTTAACATATCTCCAATAGTATCTGATACACTCATTTATTCCCCCTTAACCTACCAACTAGCTTTTTTTAATCCTGGAATTTGTCCTTTATGGGCTAATTCCCTAAGACAAATTCGACATAAACCAAACTTTCTATAATATCCTCTTGACCTTCCACATCGGTTGCATCGATTATACTGTCTCACTTTATATTTTTGTTTCCTTTTTGCTTTTATAATTAAAGATTTTTTAGCCAATAAGACCTCCTGATATTGATATTCTTCACTTTATTTTGTTTCATTCAGACTCTTCCCCTGACCCTCGAGTGCAACGAAGGAGAAGGGATGACAAATAAAATTAATATTGTTATTTTTCTCTAAAAGGTACTCCAAAATATTTTAGTAGAGAAAAACCTTCTTCATTTCCATTTGATGAGGTTACTATAGTTACATTCATTCCTCGTGTACGGTCTATCTTATCACTGTCGATTTCTGAAAACACAATTTGTTCAGTAACTCCCACTGTTAAATTTCCTTTTTTATCCATTGATTTTGGAGAAATTCCCCTAAAATCTCGAGTTCTTGGTAAAGCGACAGATAAGAATCTATCTAAAAACTCATACATTCTATTTCCTCTTAATGTAACTTTAAGACCTATCTTCATACCAGCTCTTAGTTTAAATCCTGCAATAGATTTCTTAGCTTTTGTAACTATTGGCATCTGACCTGTTATAGCTTTTAAATTGTTAATAGCACCTTCTAACTCATTAGGATTTTGCATTGCAGAACCTATACCCATATTAACAATTATTTTTTCAAGTTTAGGAACTTGCATCTTATTCTTATATGAGAACTGCTTCACCATATTGGGTATTATTTCTTTTTCAAATTTTTCTTTTAATCTTGGTTTGTACATTAATTTCTCCTACTTCCTAATGAATATTAAAGAAATACTTTAAGGAATTTGTTCCCCGCATCTCTTACAAACTCTAACTTTCTCATTATTTTTTAAAATCTGCATTTTCACTCTAGTTGGCTTTCCACAAGAAGGGCAAACAAGCATTACATTACTTATATAAATTGGTCCCTCTTTCTCAATTACTCCACCCGGTTCCTGCTCACTCTTTTTTCGTGTGTGTCTTTTTATAATATTTTTCCCTTTAACATAAACTCTTTCTTTTTCTGGTTCAATTCTTAGAACTTTACCAGTCTTTTTTTTAAATGATTTACTTGAATCTTTACCTTTTATGATAACTACTGTATCTCCCTTTTTTATCTTTAATTTTACCAATTTTTCCTCCTATAAAACCTCTGGTGATAGAGATACTATTTTCATATATTCTTTATCTCTTAATTCCCTTGCTACAGGACCAAATATTCTTGTTCCCCTGGGGTTATTTTGGTTATCTATTATAACGGCAGCATTTTCATCGAATTTTATATATGTTCCATCATTTCTTCTATAACCTTTTTTAGTTCGCACTACAACTGCTTTAACTATTTCACTTTTTTTAACAACTCCATCTGGTGATGCAGATTTTACAGTAGCTACTATTACATCACCAACACGCGCATACCTCCTTCTTGTTCCACCCAATACTCTAATACACATTATTACTTTTGCTCCAGTATTATCTGCTACTTTTAATCTACTAAATGATTGTATCATTTTAAAAACCTCACTTACTTTGCTCAACTACTTTAAAGACTCTCCACCTCTTTGTCTTGCTAATTGGTTTAGTCTCCATAATAGATACAAGATCACCTACTTTGCATTCACCCTTTTCATCATGAACCTTATATTTCTTTGCTTTTATCATGGTCTTTTTATAAACAGGGTGATGAGAAGTTGTCATTACTTCAACAACTACAGTTTTATCCATTTTATCACTTATAACCTTGCCTGATTTGACTTTTCTTCTACTTCTCATTAATTACCTCTCTCTCCTTCTCGTATTTCACAGTCATTATCCTCGCAATTTCTCTTTTTATTTCTTTTATTTTTGCTGTGTTTTTAAGTTTACTGATTGATAATTGAAATCTAAGATTAAAAAGATCTTGTTTAGCCTTAGCTAATTTCTTATCTAACTGATTAAAAGTCAATTCTCTGATTTGAGTTGCTTTCAAATTACTCGCCTCCTCCTTCTCTAAATGTAACAAATTTACATTTTATAGGAAGTTTATGAGAAGCTCTTCTCATTGCATCTTTTGCTAATTCCTCAGATACACCCGAAATTTCAAACATAATACGACCTGGTTTAACAACCGCTACCCATCCATCAGGCGCACCTTTTCCACTTCCCATTCTGGTTTCTGCGGGTTTTTTAGTAACTGGTTTATGAGGAAATATATTTATCCAGATTTTACCTCCCCTTTTTATACATCGTGTAATTGCTATTCTTGCAGCTTCTATTTGTCTATTTGTTATCCAGGATGGTTCTAGTGCTTGAAGCCCATACTGACCAAAAGACAATTTTGATCCTCTTATTGACTTACCTTTCAATCTTCCTCTAAATTCTTTTCTATGTTTTACCCTTTTGGGAAGTAACATTTCTTCTCCTTAAAATTTTTTCTTACTTATAAAACAATTCTTTAAATTTAAATTGGTATAAATCTTATGATTTAATATTTTTATGACTTTTTAATTGACTTAGTTTATTTATCATGAGAGCTCTTAAACTGCTCCTCCTTACTAATAAACTCTCCTCTGTTTATCCACACTTTTACCCCAATAACTCCAAATTTTGTAATTGCGTCTTTTTGTCCATAATCAATATCTGCTTTTAGAGTATGAAGAGGTATTCTTCCCTCCTTAAACCACACTGTTCTTGCCATCTCAGCCCCTCCAAGTCTTCCTGAACATGAAATCTTTATTCCTTTTGCTCCAGTTTTCATTGTTATAAATATTGCTTTTTTCATCGCTCTTCTATAGCCAGTTCTTCCCTCTATCTGTTGAGCTACATTCTCAGCAACTAAAACCGCATCTAATTCAGGTTTTACAACTTCAACAATATTTACAATAACCTGGTGATCTGTCATCTTCTCTATTTCTTTTTTTAAAATATTTATATTTGATCCTTTTCTTCCTATAACTATACCTGGACGTGCTGTACAAACATTCATTGTCATTATCCCTGCTGTTCTTTCAATCTCTATTCCTGAAACAGCAGCATTTGGTAATTGGTCCCTTAAATATTCTCTTATCTTTATATCCTCACAAAGAAACTTGGAATACTCTTTAGTCGCAAACCAATGAGTTTTCCAATCTCTATTAATTCCTGTTCTGAAACCGACAGGATTTACTTTTTGTCCCATATTAACTCTCCTCTCTTTGAGAAATATAAATAGTTATATGACTTGTCCTCTTTTTAATTCTATCCGCTCTTCCCCTTGCTCTCGGTTTCATCCTTTTTAAAGTTGGACCTTGGTCAACATTTATTTTGGATATATATAAATCTTCATCTTTCATACCATGATTCTCAATAGCATTTGCCACAGCACTAGAAAGCACCTTTTTTACCATCTTAGCTGCTTTTTTAGGAGTAAAACCTAAAACTACTTTTGCTTTAGAAACATCCATTCCTCTTATCATATCTATAACTAATCTAGCTTTTCGAGGACTTATCCTTACATATCTTAAAACTGCCTTTACTTCCAATTTATTCTCCTATAATAGTTTTTCCTATTACTTCAATGATGTTGATCTTTCTGTGTGACCACCATGTAGTCTAAATGTTCTAGTAGGAGCAAATTCACCCAATTTATGCCCAACCATATTCTCAGTTATAAAAATTGGAACATGTTTTCTCCCATTATGTACAGCAATTGTATGACCAACCATTTCAGGAATTATAGTACAACTTCTAGCCCAAGTCTTTATCATTTTCTTTTCATTATTAGTGTTTAACTTAGAGATCTTCTTATAAAGTTTTTCATCAATATAAGGACCTTTTTTTAGAGATCTAGGCAATTTACCTCCCTCTTAATTTTTTTTATTTCCTACGCTTAATTATCATTTTATCTGATGGTTTTCTCTTCTTTCTTGTTTTATACCCAATAGCTTTTACTCCAGTAGGGGATGAAGGTGGTCTTCCTGATTTTCCCCTTCCTTCACCACCACCATGAGGGTGATCCACTGGATTCATTGCTGTACCTCTTGTAGTTGGTCTAATTCCTAACCATCTACTTCTTCCGGCTTTTCCTTTTATCGTAATACCATGTTCTACATTACCAACTTGACCAATTGTTGCTCTACAATTCAAGTTAATAAGTCTTATTTCACCAGATGGAAGCTTTAAATTTCCATAATCTCCCTCTTTGGCCATCAATTGAGCACTTGAACCAGCTGATCTTACTAATTGACCTCCCCTGCCAATTTGCATCTCAATATTATGTACAAATGTTCCAGTAGGAATCTTCCTTAATGGAAGAGTATTTCCAATTTTAATATCCACATTATCACCAGAAATAACAGAATCTCCCACCTTTATACCTCTGGGTGCTAATATATAATTCTTTTCTCCATCATTATAAGTAATTAAAGCAATATTACATGATCTGTTTGGATCATACTCAATTGAATTAACTCTTGCTATAATATCATCTTTTTTTCTTTTAAAATCTATAACTCTATATTGTCTTTTATGTCCACCACCCTTGTGTCGAACGGTAATCTTACCACTAACGTTTCTACCAGCTTTTTTCTTAAGTGGCTTAGTCAACATTTTTTCGGGTTTCTTTTTTGTCAATTTTGAATAATCAATTCCTACTAAAAATCTTCTACCAGGTGTTGTAGGTTTATATTTTTTTACTGGCAAATTAACTCCCTTTATATGACAATATATTTTAATTATTAGCTTTGTGGCATGGTTTCGAAGACATTTTAGTCAAGAAACTATGCCCAAAGCTTTTAACAGTTATTTAATTTATTTCTTAATTAGATTCACTTCAATTAAAGCTTTTAATATTTTTATTTACTTTCAAATATTGGTATACTATCACCTTGCTTTAAGGTAACAATTGCTTTCTTATATCCAGACTTATAACCCATTGAAGCTCCCAACCTCCTGAGTTTTGGAGCTATTTTAATGGTATTAACTGAAATAACTTTAACATTAAAAATTTCTTCAATTGCTTTCTTAATCTCAATCTTTTTTGATTTAGGATGCACAATAAATGTATATCTATTTTGCTCAACTAATGAGTAACTTTTTTCAGATATGACTGGTTTAATTATCACATCTCTTGATCCTTTCATCTTCCATATACCTCCACTGTTTCTTCCAATGATTTTTTCGTAAATATTAGTCTTTCAGCGTTTAATATGTTATAAACACTTAGTCTATCCACTCCTATTACATTAACAGTTGGAATATTTCTAAAAGATTTTTCAACTATTTCTTTATCCTTTTCCAGAATAATTAAGTTTTTCTTCTCATCTCCAAAATATTTTAGAAATTTAGCAGCATTCTTGGTACTCGGTTCTTTAAAATTAAAATCTTCAGCAACTAATATCTCTTTATCCTTTGCTTTTATATACAAAGCTAATTTTCTTGCTTCATACCTAATCTTCTTAGGTAACCTCATTGAGTAATCCCTCGGTTTTGGTCCAAATGTAACTCCTCCACCCCTCCATATTGGAGATCGAATACTTCCAGCTCTAGCTCTTCCCGTACCTTTCTGGCGCCATGGTTTTCTTCCACCACCTCTTACCTCATCTCTGGTTTTTGTTGATGCAGTTCCTGATCTCCTTGAAGCAAGATAGGTTTTAACAACCCTATGTAAAATATTTACATCACTCTCTGAAAAAAATACTTTCTTGTTTAAAGTAACGGTCGATATTTTATCACCACTGATATTTACAACATTCGCTTTAAGCTCCATTTAAGCCCTTCTCCTTCCTTCTATGGTCTTGTATAAGTACCATTCTTCCTTTCGATCCTGGTACAGATCCTTTTATAAGTATTATGTTTGATTCAGAATCTACTTCTACTACTTCTAATCCCAATGTTGTTATATTTTTATATCCGTGGCGACCTGGCATCTTCTTACCTTTAAAAACTCTTGAGATTCTCTGACCAGTTGAACCAATAGCGCGATGGTATTGTGAACCATGAGAAGCTCCTTGACCACTAAACCCATGTCTCTTCATACCTCCAGTAAATCCTTTTCCTTTAGATTTACCTGTTACCTTAACTATATCTCCCTTCTCAAATACAGAAGCTTTAATGACATCTCCCACCTTAAAATTCTTGGGTTCATCCACTCTTACTTCTAATAAATGTTTTTTTGGCTCTAATTTCTTCTTTTTAAAATGTTGCTCATAAGGTTTGTTTACTCTACTTAATTTAATATCGCCAAAACCTATCTGAATCGCATTATAACCATCTGTTTTATCTGACTTTACTTGAGTAATAGTGCAAGGACCAGCCTTAACCGCTGTTACAGGAACAACGTTCCCCTGTTCATCATATATGCTTGTCATTCCTATTTTTTTTCCTATAATGGCTTTAATCAAAATTTACCTCATCTTAAATATTCAATTAATTAAAATTCCCATCTTTAAATTCAATTTTTATTATAGCTTTGTGGCATGGTTTCGAAGACATTTAGTCAAGAAACTATGCCCAAAGTTTTTAAAAGCTTTTAAATTTTCCTCTTCACACTGGATTTTATAGCCCCACATATAGAGAGAGAAATAAATTCTCCACATGTTGAGAGGTCATATTAACAAAAAAATACACCCAAAGCTTAAAACAATTCTATAATTCTATAGCTTTATTTCAATATAAACACCAGCCGGAAGACTTAGTCTCATAAGAGAATCAACTGTCTTTGGTGTCAGATTATATACATCTATTAATCTCTTATGAGTCTTTATCTCAAAGTGCTCTCGAGAATCCTTATCGATATGTGGTGATCTAATCACACAAAAAAGATTTCTTTTTGTAGGAAGTGGAACAGGTCCTGCTACTCTCGCTCCTGACTCAAGAACTGTTTCTACAATCTTTTTTGCCGATCGATCCACAATCTGATGGTCAAACGCTTTTAATGAAATGCGTATTTTCTGACCAGTTTTTACCAACAATACCTCCCTATCAATTTATATAACACTTAAATTTTATTTCTATTAAAAACTTTATAAAATATTTTTAAATACATATTGATATGTAAGGCAACCCTTTAGGGTTGCTTATATTTACAATAATAGAACTCATTATATGCAAGGCTAAAGCTTTGCCCTACTTTTTTTATTAGATTTGTGGCATGGTTTCGAAGACATTTTCAGTCGAGAAACTATGCCCAAAGCTTTTAATAGCTATTTATTTTTAATTACTTAACTATCTTTGTTATAGTACCAGCTCCAACAGTATGACC